>JBBAPY010000090.1:0-10668 GCA_040400635.1 Rhodoferax sp. | reverse complement strand
ACCCCCCGATTGTCCACAATTACGAGTCGGCCTCATAGACCACGGGGGATTGGGAATCAGCGGGGTACAAAACCGGGGAGCCAGCAGCGGCTCGCGCGAGCAAGCTGCGCAGCTGCGCAAGTCCGGTTCCCGCTTGCGCGCTGAGAAAAACCCGGGCCGTTTGCTGACCGTCAAGTTCAAAAAAATCACTACTTTGTAAGGGCATACGGGCCTCGGACATAGCGTCGATTTTGTTAAAAACCAGTATTTGCGGAACCTTATCGGCCCCAATCTCCATTAGCACGCGCTGCACTTGCTCAATTTGCAGCATGTAATCTTGGTTGGATGCATCCACCACATGCAACAACAAGTCGGCATCTACCGCCTCTTGCAAGGTGGCCCGGAACGCGTCCACCAGCCCATGGGGTAGATCGCGGATAAAGCCCACCGTGTCGGACAGCGATACCGAGCGCTCCGCTTGCCCTAAATACAGTTGGCGGGTGGTGGTATCGAGCGTGGCAAACAACTGGTCGGCCGCATAGGCACGGGCTTTGACCAATGCGTTGAACAGTGTGGATTTACCTGCATTGGTGTATCCGATAAGCGAGATATTGAAGGCGCCGCGCCGGTCGCGTTGTTTGCGCTGCGTCTGCCGCTGGCGTTTGACCTTGTCCAATTGCTCTTTGGTGCGCTTGATATTGGCGGCAATCATGCGCCGGTCCAGTTCAATCTGGGTTTCACCCGGACCACCGCGATTACCGATGCCGCCGCGCTGGCGCTCCAGATGCGACCATCGGCGTACCAAACGGGTACTCAAATATTGCAGCCGCGCCAGTTCCACTTGTAACTTGCCCTCGTGGCTGCGGGCTCTTTGGGCAAAAATTTCCAGGATCAGGAAGGTCCGGTCATTCACCGGCATTTCCATGCTGCGCTCCAAGTTGCGCTGCTGGCCAGGGCTGAGGCTTTGGTCGAACAATATTTCCTGTGCACCCAGGCTTTGGGCCAGCAGCTTGATTTCATCGGCTTTGCCGGTACCTACAAACAAAGCGGCATCCGGCGCCCGGCGCTTGCAGACGACTCTGGCTACCGGCTCCATACCCGCAGTTTGCGCGAGCTGCCCTAATTCATCCAGTGTCGAATCAAAATTTGCCAGACCTAAATCGACGCCCACCAAAATGGTGCGCACGCTCAAGTCAGATTGTCGCGAGGTCAAATCAGGTATGTCTTAGCAAGCAGCCCCGCGGGGTCGCCCTGCAAAGATATCAAGGCGCTTCAGCGTCGTCGGATGGGGTCAGTGCGAAATTGACTGCACGCCCCGGCACGATAGTGGAAATCGCATGCTTGTACACCATTTGGGTCACGGTGTTTCGCAGTAAAACGACATATTGATCAAAGGATTCAATCTGTCCCTGCAGCTTGATACCGTTGACCAGATAAACCGAAACCGGGACATGCTCCCGACGCAATGCGTTGAGAAAAGGGTCTTGAAGAAGTTGACTTTTGTTGTTCACGATATTTTCCGTGTTGAAAGTAATAAGAACGATTGAAGATACCACATTGGCAAGGGATTCTCAGTGCACGAAGTCAAATTAAGGGCTTAGTCCATGCGGCAATCTAGTCAATCTTTATCGGCATAGGGGTTGGCAGCGGACTTCATTTGGATGCGCAAAGGTGTGCCCACCAGGTTAAATTCTTTGCGGAAACGCCCTTCCAGAAAGCGTTTATAGGCTTCTGTCACATGCTCGAGGGAATTACCATGGACCACAATAATTGGGGGGTTCATGCCGCCTTGGTGCGCATAGCGCAACTTAGGCCGGTACATGCCGGTTTTCTTTGGCGTCTGAAACTGCACGGCCTCCAGCAGCAAGCGGGTGAGTACCGGCGTAGGCATTTTGCAGTTGGCCGCACGATGCGCCTGAGCAATCGAATCCCATACGGGCCCCAAGCCCTGGCGCTTGCGCGCAGAAATCAAATGTAAGGCAGCAAACTTTAAAAAGCCCAAGCGGGTTTCGAGCGAGCGTTTCACGAGCTCGCGCTGGTATTCGTCCACCGCATCCCATTTATTCACAGCCACCACCACCGCTCGCCCCGACTCCAGGATATAGCCTGCAATATGGGCATCCTGGTCGGTGACACCATCAATCGCGTCGATCAATAGCAAGACCACGCTGGCCGATTCAATCGCCTGGAGCGTTTTGACCACCGAAAACTTCTCGATTGCTTCAAACACTTTGCCTTTGCGGCGCAGACCTGCGGTATCAATCAGTTCGAATTTTTGCCCGTTGCGCTCAAAGGGAATGGAAATCGTGTCGCGTGTGGTGCCCGGCAGATCAAAAGCCACCAGTCGCTCTTCACCCAGCCAGGTGTTAATCAGCGTGGATTTGCCCACGTTGGGCCGCCCCGCTACCGCCAGTTTGATCGCCCCGGGAGTACTTTCTTCAGGCTCCAGCGCATCCGGGTCGGGCGAGAAAGGCGCCATCACATGATCCATCAGCGTGCGAATGCCTTGCCCGTGGGCTGCGGACACGGCGATGACCGCGCCTAGACCCAGCTCATAAAACTCGCCAAATTGCGTGCTCTCGGTCATGCCTTCGGCCTTGTTAGCCACCACATAGCTGGTTTTCCCCAGACGGCGCAGGTATTTGGCAATCTCGTGGTCTTGCGCGGACACGCCGCCACGGGCATCCACGATAAAAAGCACGGCATCGGCTTCTGCCACCGCTTGGCGGGTCTGCTTGGCCATTTCTTTGAAGATACCGGTGGTCGCATCGGGCTCAAAACCGCCGGTATCCACGACGATGACTTCCTGCTTACCGTGTTTGGCATTGCCATAGTGGCGATCGCGCGTCAATCCGGCAAAGTCCGCAACGATGGCATCGCGGCTTTTCGTCAGGCGATTGAATAAGGTCGACTTGCCTACGTTAGGCCTGCCGACCAGAGCGATGACCGGTTTCATACAGCGCTGGCCCAAGGGCCTATTGCAGCCTGAACCCGATGACGTTACCGCGCTGGGTGATTACCACCCAGGTCGAAGCAAGCCACAAAGGCGCGGAAACAATCGGTGAACCATCGGTGCTAAGGCGATTTAACAGCTTTCCGTCCGCGGGAGAGAGAAAATGCAGATTGCCATCGCCATCGCCCACCAGCAAAGCACCCCCTGCCAGCGTCGGACCGGTCACGCTGCGAAAGCGCAATTTTTCGTTGGTCCACAGTTTTTCGCCATCGGCGCGGCGCCAGGCGATCACCTTGCCATCGCTTTCGGTACCGAACACGCTTTGGGCATCACCGCCGATACCTGTGGCGCCAGAAGCGGATTTATTCCACAGACTGCGCCCAGTGCGTGCGTCCACGCAGGCGACCGCGTACTGGAAGGCACGCAGACACACAGAATCGGCGACACGGCTCACACCCGAGACCAAATCTGCGAGACGTTCCACCTCATTGACCCCGCGCCCACTGGCTATTTGTACATCCCAGCGCAGCGATCCATTTTGAGGATTCAAACCGAGTAAGCGGCCACCTTGCGCGGCCAGCAGGGTATCGCCCACAGCCGTCAATAGACCCGCCTGCCCCAGCAATAAGGATTCACCAGAACGCTGCTGGGTCCAGAGCCTGCGCCCGTTTGCTGCATCAAAGGCATAGACCGTGCGGTCCGCAGCCAAAACAAACACCCGCTCACCTGCGACCAATGGTGCAGTGACCACCAGCGAAGGTATTTTCTGGCGCCATATTTCTTTTTGCTCACTTTGGACAATCAATTGGTTGTCAAGGCTGAGCACCGCGACAAACTGCTTGTCGGCACCTACACCGGCACTGAGCGCCTGCCCAGCACTGGCACGCCCACGGACTTGTCCGCTGGCGGCATCGATCAGGTTCAACTCGCCTTGGCTGGCTGCCGCCCAAAGCATGGGGCCGACGGCTCGCATCTCCAAAGGCGACGCCGTAGCGCCCACATTGACGCGCCATACTTCCTTGACAGCCAGGCTGGCGGGATTGGCCTCCAGAGGCTCTGGTTTTGGTTTATCGAAACTGGCACAAGCGCCCAGTACCAGTGCCACGCAGCAAGCACACGCCGCAAAGAGGCTGCGCAAAAAAGATCCGCCTTGCGCCATTACTTTAGCCCCTCAGCCGCCTTGGGAGCAGCGACCGCCACCGGGTCCACACCCAGCGCGTTGAGCTTGACCTGTACCACGCGCCGGTATTGTGCGCGCTCATCCAATTTTTGATAGGCCAGTAAATAGGCCGCTTTCGCCTCGGCACGCTTGTCCTGTATGGCGAAAATATCGCCTTTGCGGTCGGCCACCAGGGCCGCAAATGCTTCGTCCGTCACGCCGTCTAGCTGCGCCAAGGCCTGCGCATAGTCTTTGGCATCGAAGTACATATTGGCCAAGCGCAGGCGGGCGATCGCCGCGTAGCCTTCGTCGCCGGCTTTATCCACCGCCCACTGCAAAGCCGCTTTGGCAGTTTCGGTCTGGCCTTTATCGCTGGCTTGGCGGGCCAACGCTAAGGCTGCCTGTTGGGTATAGGCGGCCGATGGGTAGCGCTCTTTCATATCCGAAAAGCTTCGCTGCGCCATCGCCATATCGCCTGCTGCTACGGATTTGCTCATTTCATCGAACATGGCGGCGGACTGGCCCGCCTGCGTGCGCTGCCAGTAGTGGTAGCCGTTCCAAGCGGCGACCGCCAGGAGTACGACGACAAGCAGACCGGTGATGAGGTTACCGTACTGGCTCCAGAAATGCTTGAGCTGGTCGAGCTGTTCTTGTTCTTCAAGGTCTAATTGGTTGGCCATGGCAATACGTGGTTAAGCACCGGATTGTAGGCTTTGCGCCCATTGGGGCCAGTCGGCCATTGCTACCGTGCGCTGCAAGGTCGATGTATTACGCAAGTCTTTGATGCTGAGGTTGCCGCCCGCCATCTCGTCGGCGCCAAACACGAGGGCATAACGGGCACCGCAAGCGTCGGCCTTTTTGAACTGCGATTTCATGCTCGCCATGGCTCCGTCCGCGCTGGCGTGTAACTGCACCGCCACACCCGCAGCGCGCAACAACTCCAGAATGCGCAACGCATGGGGTAGGAAATTCTTATCGGTGACCACCGCAAACGCATCCGGTGCCATCGGCGCGCTCTGAACGCCCTGTGTCTTGAGCAACTCCAGTAATCGCTCCATGCCCAACGCCCAGCCCACAGCGGGTGCAGACTTACCACCCACCTCTTCTACCAAATAGTCATAACGTCCGCCACCGCAAATAGTCCCCTGGGAGCCTAGTTCGGTCGTCACAAACTCAAATACCGTGAGGTTGTAGTAGTCCATGCCGCGCACCAAGCGGGGGTTGATGACGTAGTCGACGTCATTGGCCTTCAGCATACCCAGCACCGCATCCAAATGCGCACGTGATGCATCGCCCTGAAAATCCATGAGCCTGGGCGCTGCTTCAATCAGCGCCTGCATGGCAGGGTTTTTGCTGTCGAGTAATCGCAGAGGGTTAAGGTGCAGGCGGCGGCGCGATTCAGCGTCCAAGAGTTCATCATGCTTTTCAAAATAGGCAATCAAGGCGGCGCGGTGCAATTTACGCTCGTCCGGTTGGCCCAGGTTATTGATGTGCAACTGCACGCCTTGAATGCCCAGTTCTTTCCAAAGCGCATGCGCCATCAAAATGAGTTCAGCGTCGAGTTCGGGACCGGCAAAGCCCAGTGCTTCAGCGCCGATTTGGTAAAACTGGCGGTAGCGCCCGCGCTGCGGACGCTCGTGGCGGAACATGGGGCCAATGTAGAACAGGCGCTTACCGCCGTTATAGAGAAGGTTATGCTCGACGACGGCACGTACCAAGCCGGCGGTGTTCTCGGGACGAAGGGTCAGGTGCTCACCGTTGAGTCGGTCTTCAAAGGAATACATTTCCTTTTCAACAATGTCCGTCACCTCGCCCAGGCCCCGCACAAATAGTGCGGTAGGTTCGACAATCGGCGTACGGATACTCTCGTAAGCATAACGGCGCATCAAGGAGCGAACCCGTCCCTCCAGGTCTTCCCAGCGCGCCGATTCCGGCGGCAGAATATCGTTCATGCCTTTGACAGCCACCAGGCGTTCGGCCTTGCGTGGCGATGGAGCTTGATTCATAAAGTGTGTTTTATTTGAGAGCCGGCGCGCCGAAGCGCTCACGGATATAGTTTTCCACCACCGCTTGGAATTCGGTAGCAATCGCTTCGCCGCGCAAAGTCATACGTTTTTCACCGTCAATAAATACCGGCGCCGCAGGGGCCTCGCCGGTGCCCGGCAGGCTGATGCCGATATCGGCATGTTTGCTCTCGCCTGGGCCGTTCACGATACAACCCATGACCGCGACCTTGAGGCCCTCCACACCCGGAAACTCTTTGCGCCAAACCGGCATTTTGTCGCGCAAAAAATTATCGATCTGCTGGGTGAGCTCCTGAAACGTGGTGCTGGTGGTACGTCCGCACCCGGGACAGGCGGTAACACTGGGCACAAAAGCGCGCAATCCCAGCGCTTGCAAAATTTCGGCTGCAATTACCACCTCCTGATTACGCGACTCGCCGGGCGCAGGGGTAAGCGACACGCGGATCGTATCGCCAATGCCTTCTTGCAGTAAAACCGACAACGCTGCACTGGAAGCCACCGTGCCTTTGGTGCCCATACCCGCCTCCGTCAGACCCAGATGCAGGGGATAGGAGGTGCTACGGCCGAGTTCGCGATAGACCGCAATCAAATCCTGCACGCCACTGACTTTGCAAGAAATAATGATCTGATGGGCCGCCATGCCCATAGATTGCGCCAGTTGCGCTGAACCTACCGCCGAGCTGATCAAGGCCTGGTACATGACCTGTTTGTAATTGCGTGGCTCAGGTAGCTTGCTGTTGGCATCCATCAAATCAGCGAGCAACTCCTGGTCCAGACTGCCCCAGTTCACACCGATGCGCACCGGCTTATTCCAGCGCATGGCCGCTTCAATCATTTGCCCGAACTGGCGGTCCTTCTTATCTCCCTTACCGACATTGCCCGGATTGATACGGTATTTGGAAAGCGCCTGTGCGCAATCGGGAAAGTCTGTCAGCAGTCGGTGGCCGTTGTAATGGAAATCACCGATCAAGGGAACGGCAATGCCCATGCGGTCCAATTGTTCACGGATATGCGGAACTGCCTGCGCCGCTTCAGGGGTATTCACCGTGATGCGTACCAACTCGGAACCAGCCAGAGCCAACTCCTTCACCTGGATAGCCGTGCCGATGACATCTACCGTGTCGGTATTGGTCATAGACTGGATACGCACGGGCGCACCGCCACCCATAGTTATGACATTGCTGCCCCAGCGGACACTGGCCTGTAGGCCTTGGCGCGCGGCTACGCCGTTGGAGTTCAAAACAATCTGATTTGTCATCATGGCACCTTGAATCTAGCAACATTGTCCCGGGTATGCGCTTCCAATGAGAAAGGCGAACCCCGCACAAAAATTTCGGTATGGTCGGCCCGACCTACCACCACCGCAAGTGGCAAGTCGCCACCCACTTCGGCGGTTTCAGAAGTAGGCAACGTGCGTCGCAACAAGACCGTTCCCTTGGCATCGGTGACTTCAATCCAGGTGCTGCCGCGCGCCTTGAACAACAACACAGGCTGCACTGCCTTGAGTGTCGATGCGCCACGATCCGGTGCGGCGGGGACCGGCGGCGCCTCGGGCATGGGCACAGAAGGCATGTTGACAGGCGCGGTTTGGACAGCAACTTCGGCAGGCACCGCTTGGGATGCCGGTGCTGAAGGCGCGATAGCCTCCAGTGGAGCCGCTGCTGGCACGCCGTGGCTCATTGGCGCGATCTGCGGATAGAAATAAACCAAACCTGCCAACAACAACAAAGCCAAGGCGATCCACCAAACGGGAGAAACGGGCCCCCGTTCATCGCGCCGCATGGTGAGCCGGGTTTCCTTGCTGAAACTTCCCATCGCTTCATCCATACCGGGCGACGGCCCCTGGGACCTTGGCTGCGGCAATTGTGCCAGTATGGTTTGGGCATCCAAGCCGAGAAAACGCGCTACGCTGGCGACCATGGCGCGACCGATATGCAGATTGGGGCCCTTTTCAAATTGATCGTTTTCGAAGGCCTGCAATCGCTGTACCGATACTTTCAGCCGGGCCGACAAACTCTCCAGGGACATCCCCAAGTCCAGGCGCGCACGCTGCAACTGTTGCCCCACGCTAGGCACCTTCTCCGCAAGCGGTACATCCGCAAGTTCCGACGGCACCCGCAGGCCGATCGTTGCTTCGTCCGCATTAGTCATCGAACACCCCTTTATCGAGCAAAACCACCTCACGTGATTGTGGAAAACGGCTACGTAAGCCAGCGCTCAGTGCCGTCACTTGCAGGCCGTCGCCATTCTTGCGGGCCAGCTTGATGCCCAGCCACAGGGTCTCGGCATTGGCCCATTGCGAAGCATTGACCGGCGCAATAAAAGCCTGTGCACGGTCGAAATCTGCCTGCCTGAATAAATGCAAGGCCAAGTTGTAGCTCACCACCGGGTTAGTCGGTTCCAACTTCAAGGCCGTAACTAAACTCGTTTCCGCATTGGCGGCCTGCCCGGCCTTGGCCTGACACAAGCCCTGGGTCATCCAGGTTTTGGCGCGTGCGTCGTAGCTTGGATTAGCCAAGGCAACGCCAAACATGGCCATCGCCTCGCTCATACGCCCCTGCTGGCACAAGAACCATCCGTAATTGTGTTGCACTGCCGCCGCCTGTGGCTGTACCGCCAGGGCTTTGCGAAAGCCCTCCTCAGCAAATGCCGGCTCGTTCAAGCGCATATAAATCAGTCCGCGCAGGTTATGGGCTTCGTACAAGCCATCGTCTGCTGCCAGGCTTTGCTTCACTGCGTCCAGCGAATAGGCGTTCATTCCGTCGGCAAAATACATCGAGGCTAGCTCCAAGTACACGCGGGCGCGCTTGCGAAGCGCGTTATCGTCGGAGCTACTACCCAGATCGGACTTGCCAGCCCCTGCGCAAGCTGCCAGCAAGGCAAGCAAATACAGACCGACAAGTTGACGACCGCAGGCTAACAAAACGGCATAGTTCCTGCAGGGTGCTATCGCCAAACCAGCCTGCGCGTCAAACCGCATGCAGCACCTCCACCGAGGCTGCAAGGCCAGGCCCCACGGTTTCCCGCGCTTTACGCTTATCCATGCGCATCAGTACGCTGGTGCGGTCGCGCACTTCGCCTGCCAATTGACCACAGGCGGCGTCAATATCATCGCCGCGGGTTTTGCGTACCGTGGTGATGATTCCCGCATCATTCAAGCTGCGGGCAAAGGCTGCCACGGCTGCCTGGGTAGAGCGCTGCAAACCGGACGCGGGAAAGGGATTGAAGGGAATCAGATTGAGCTTGCACCATCCGGCGCGGCCCTGGCCATAGCGGCGCAGCAGCGCAATCAATTCCTGCGCCATGGCCGGCGTGTCATTTACACCATTGAGCATGCAATATTCAAAGGTGATGAAGTCGCGCGGCGCCACTGAAAGATAGCGTTCGCAAGCGCGCATGAGTTCATCGAGCGGGTACTTTTTATTCAAGGGAACCAAGTCATCACGCAGTGCGTCTTGCGGGGCATGCAGAGAAACCGCCAGCGCCACCGGGCAGTCCTGGCCCAAGCGGTCCATGATGGGCACCATGCCGGAGGTGGACACCGTGACACGGCGGCGCGACAAACCATAGGCGTGGTCATCGAGCATGGTGCGCAAAGCCGGCAGCAGCTCGGCATAATTTTGTAGCGGCTCACCCATACCCATCATGACCACGTTGGAGATGATGCGTTCATCGCGCCCGAGGTGTTTGCGCAAAAAATGCTCCGCAAACCAAAGCTGAGCAATGATTTCGCCGGCCGTGAGGTTGCGGCTAAAGCCCTGGTGACCCGTAGAACAAAAGCGGCAGGCTACCGCGCAACCGGCTTGCGACGAAACACACAAAGTGCCACGGTCGGCCTCGGGGATATAAACCGTTTCGATGGCGTCACCAACGCCGACATCGAACAACCACTTGATCGTGCCATCTGCAGAGACTTGCTGCGATACCACCGGCATCGCTTGCACCATGGCGCCGGTCTTGAGCTTTTCGCGCAAGGACTTGGCCAAGTCGCTCATCGCTTCAAAGTCGCTAGCGCCTCTTTGGTGTATCCAGCGGAATAATTGCACCGCCCGGAATCTCTTTTCGCCCAGGCGCTCGCAAAAACGGGCCAAACCCTCGAGGTCGTAGTCGAGTAGATTGGCCCGCATAGTCGGGTTTAGCGTGCGTAAATTTGCATGCCAGGGAAGAAAAAGGCAATTTCTACTGCCGCTGTTTCCGGCGCGTCCGAGCCATGCACCGCATTGGCGTCAATGCTGGCTGCAAAGTCAGCGCGAATGGTGCCGGGGTTGGCTTTCTTGGGGTCGGTAGCACCCATCAGGTCGCGGTTGGTGATGATGGCATGGGGGCCTTCGAGCACCTGGATCATCACCGGACCGGAGATCATGAAATCGACCAAATCTTTGAAGAAGGGGCGCTCTTTATGCACTGCGTAAAAAGCTTGCGCCTCGCCGCGCGAGAGGTGGGCCATACGGGCCGCGATCACTTGCAGTCCAGCGCCTTCAAAGCGGGCGTAAATTTGTCCGATGACGTTTTTCGCCACAGCGTCGGGCTTGATGATGGAGAGCGTGCGTTCG
>JBBAPY010000089.1:0-10786 GCA_040400635.1 Rhodoferax sp. | reverse complement strand
CCATATGCTCCATAAAGTACAGCCGTCGTCCAAACATTGTTATGATTACCGAAAAAATCCGCAGCGTACTCAGTGATCCATTGTTCCTGAGTCACTGCCCTCAGTTGACCGAGCCGGAACGTCAGTTATCGGCGCTGCGTGCGCTAGCCTTGCAGCTGTATGCGCAAACCAGAGATTTCACGGCTTTGCACTTGATCACCGGTTTGCATGCCTGGCGCACCTTGATAATGTTTGAGCCAGCACTGAATCAGCGTGCACTGGCGCAGGAACTCTGGCTCGCCTGCTGTGCCGCCTACGCAAGTATTGGCGCTCCCGCCTTGACAGGCACGCAGCCATTAACCCAATTGGCTCAATCAACAGTATCAGCGCAATATAAACGCGCGCCGATATTGGCCATTTCTGACGTGGAGGCAAGCTGGCAAGTTGTGATTAAAAATTCCCTAGTTAGTCAGAACGATCATCAAATCAAACTCGCCCATGCCTGTTTTGAAGAGTTTCAACTGAATGGGGATAAGGATTATCTGTCTGTGCTTATGACCCGTGCGCGAGTTGAACGGGCAAATAAATAAACAGCGCGATCAGCGCCGTGCACATAAGCCACTGCCTCAACCTCCTGCGAATTGATGTGTTGTTTCACCTGGTGGTTCGGCACTGACCGTTCCGCCTAGTCCCAATCGGGTTCGATACCCATGCCATACTGCCTACTGAAGGGCTCCCAAGCGGAAGCCTAGTCCCAGCGCGGTGGCGACGGATGCAAACGCGCCATAGCCAGCACGTCCTGATAGCGCCCGTCGCGCAAGCCATAAGCGCGGAAGATTCCTTCTTGTACAAAACCAAATTTCCGGTAGAGCGCAATAGCGCGCTCGTTGTCGGTCAATACGGTCAGTTCAATTCGCATAACCGCAACCCAGCGGTCGGCATAGTCGATGAGTGCCGCCATCAGTGCGCTGCCCACGCCTTTGCCTTGCGCTGGTGCGGTAACGGCCATACCTAAACCCATCGCATGGCGCCGCCGGATATGGATGTTGCCGTACAAACCCGCGCTGGCAATCACTTGGTCTTGCGCGATGGCGAGCAGCTGCACATCGCCATTACCGGGCTTAGCCTCTAGACGCTCACGCCAAGCCGCTTCGCTAGGGTGCGGCAACTGCAACAAATTGCCGTAAACGGCTTCTTCGCTCATCAGCGCTGTCAATCCGCTTGCATCCTGTGGGGTAGCGCGGCGTATGGAAATTGGGAAATCACGCATCAATATTCTCCTTGTGGGTTGTTTTCTGACAATAAAAAAGCCCGCTGGGTAAGCGGGCTTTGTGGGGTGGCAAAAATTACTTGCCGCTAGTTCACAAAGCCCGCCTTCGGGTGGGGTGGCAGGTCAGCAGCATTTGCAGGGTCGACACAACACCGGCCCGATGGGCAAGAAGTGCGGGGACCAGGTAAATACGCTGTGTGAACATGCGAGGCAGTGTGGCTAAAAATGGAAGTCTTGTCAAACGGTTTGGGCGTTGTGTCGGGAATAAATAGGTCGCCCAGCTATTACAAGCTTCACTCCACCCTGGCCACCGCGGAAGGTTTAAAGCCCAAGTCAGCTGCCTTGCCTTTGCGGGCACGCGCGGCACGGGCGTTGTTGAGGCTGCGGATTTCCAGCGTTTCTTCGCGGTCTTTACCGCCCCGGCCAATGCCCGAGATGCGCACGCTGCGCGTGTAGGCCGCCGCCCCGGCCAGCATGTCTTTACCATCCAAGTCGAGCAGCATCAAGCCGCGCCCGCCTTTTTCCATGGTCTTGAGTTCGGACAGCTTGAAGGTGAGGATGCGGCCCAGGGTAGAGGCGCAAGCCACGTCGGTTGCAGGGGCCACCAAGGCACGTGCGGCGTTTTGCACAGTCGCAGCCGTGCCTGCGTGGGCTGGCAGACTGGCACCAACAACCAGCGATGGGGCGCACAGGCTTTCGTCGGCATTGCAGATAACAAAGGCTTTGCCCGCTTTGTTGCGCGAAATCATATTGTCCACGCTTGCCATAAAGCCATAGCCTGCGCTGCTGGAGATAAGCAGTTGCGCCGTCGCCGGGCCAGCAAAATAATGCAGGATTTGCGTACCCGCTTCCAGCTCGATCAGGCTAGTGAGCGGCTGCCCGTCGCCGCGCCCGCCGGGCAATAAGGCCACTGCCACCGAATACACCCGGCCATTGGAGCCAAAGGCCAGCAAGGTATCCACACTGCGGCATTCAAAGGTGGCATACAAGGCATCGCCGGCCTTAAATGCAAAGCCCGCCGCCTCGTGGCCGTGGCCGCCGCGTGCGCGCACCCAACCTTTGTCGCTGACCACCACCGTCACCGGCTCATCAACGATTTTGATTTCGGCAACGGCTTTTTTCTCGGCTTGTATCAAAGTCCGCCGTGCATCGGCAAAGGTTTTGGCGTCCAACTCGATTTCCTTGACCATCAAGCGGCGCAGGCTGGCCGGGTTGTCCAAAATATCTTCCAGCTTTTTTTGTTCGTCGCGCAGTTCCGAAAGCTCCTGTTCGATCTTGATCGCCTCCAGGCGCGCCAGTTGCCGCAGGCGAATTTCCAGAATGTCTTCGGCCTGGCGTTCGGACAAACGAAAACGTTCCATCAAAGCACTGCGCGGCTCGTCCGACTGGCGGATGATGGCAATCACTTCGTCGATATTGAGCAGCACCAATTGCCGCCCCTCCAAGATGTGGATGCGGTCCAGCACCTTGCCCAGGCGGTGGCGCGAGCGCCGCTCCACCGTGGTTTGGCGAAACGCAATCCACTCAGTCAGCATTTGCCGGAAAGACTTTTGCGTGGGCCGCCCGTCCAGCCCCACCATGGTCAGGTTGATGGGGGCCGAGCTCTCCAGACTGGTGTGCGCCAGCAGCGCGGTAATGAGTTCTTGCTGCTCGATACGGCTGGTCTTGGGCTCGAACACCAAACGCACCGCCGCCTCTTTGCCGGACTCGTCACGCACCAGGTCTAGCACCGCCAGCATGCTGGCCTTGAGCTGCAGTTGGTCTTGCGACAAGGCTTTTTTGCCCGCCTTGACTTTAGGGTTGGTGAGTTCTTCAATCTCTTCGAGCACCCGCTGGCTGCTTACGCCCGGCGGCAATTCGGTCACCACCAGTTGCCACTGGCCGCGCGCCATGTCCTCGATCTTCCAGCGGGCTCGCACTTTGAGCGAGCCGCGCCCGCTGCGGTAGGCGTCGGCAATATCGGCGCTGTTGCTGATGATCTGCCCGCCACCCGGGTAGTCCGGGCCGGGCACCAGCGCCAACAGTTCCTCGTCGCTGGTCTTGGGGTTCTTGATCAAGGCCACACAGGCATCGGCGACCTCGCGCAAATTGTGGCTGGGGATTTCGGTCGCCAGCCCCACCGCGATGCCGCTGGCGCCGTTGAGCAGTGCAAAAGGCAGGCGCGCGGGCAACTGGCTGGGCTCTTCGGTGGAGCCGTCGTAGTTGGGCACAAAGTCAACCGTGCCCTGGTCGATCTCGTCGAGCAACAAGCTGGTAATTTTGGCCAGCCGCGCTTCGGTATAGCGCATAGCCGCTGCACCATCGCCGTCGCGCGAACCGAAATTACCCTGCCCGTCGATCAGCGGATAACGCTGCGAAAAATCCTGCGCCATACGCACCAAGGCGTCGTACGCGGCCTGGTCGCCATGCGGATGAAACAGACCCAGCACATCGCCCACCACGCGCGCACTTTTGACCGGCTTGGCACCGGTATTGTTATTGGTACCGCCAAAGCCCAGGCCCATACGCGACATGGAATACAAAATCCGCCGCTGCACCGGCTTTTGCCCGTCGCACACATCCGGCAACGCACGGCCTTTGACAACCGACAGCGCATATTCCAGGTAAGCGCGCTGCGCATAGGTGGCCAGATTGGGCTGGTCGTCGTTTTCGGGGGTGAGGGCTTGTGGCGAAGCATCGGGGGCGAAAATATCGGTCATTTTTTGCGTGAGGTATTTGATTTTGTGTTCAGGAGTTTTTTGGGGCGGGGGCTTGTATTGCTAGCCATGGGCAAGGCCGCCATCGCCCGGTCAAAGTCGCTTTCCATCACGTCCGCCGCACGCACACGTTCTAAATTGAAAAATTCGTATTGCCCCTCAGCATGGGCTAAGGCCATGTCGTGTGAGATTTTTCCAGCGTGGTCCAAAATGTCACGGTCGTTGATACTCAAAAAACCGTGGAGTTTGGCGATCCAGTCGTCCATGGACATGGCAACGCGTCGCATGGTGATTTTTTGATAGAAGCGCCGCTCCGAGGAGCGAATGTCCTGAATGCGTGCCAGCAGCTCATCAAAGTAGTCGCTGCCTGCAGGTCCGGGGGTTTTCAGGCGTTCGTCGTCCAGCAAAAAGCCTTTGCTCAAGTATTCGCGCAATTGCTGCGTGGCCCAGATGCGAAATCGCGTGGCCACGGCGCTTTTGACGCGATAGCCTACGCTGAGCACCGCATCGAGGTTGTAGTGACGGACTTGGCGGGAGACTTGGCGACCGCCTTCTTGGCGAACAGACAAGAAATCCTTGTGAGTTGCCTCGGGCTGCAATTCCCCCTCGTCATAAACGCTTTGCAGATGCAGGCTGATGTTTTGCTGGGTCGTTTGAAACAATTGCGTCATTTGCTGTTGCGTCAGCCACAGAGTGTCGGCCTGCACCTGGGCCGCAATCTGGATGCGCCCGTCTACGGTTTGGTAGATCAGCATGGGGGTGGGCTGGGTGCTCATGACTGCGGCCTGGGGATGACCTCACCGTTTTCGCCATAGATTTTGTGCAAAACGTCGCTGACTTCTTGGCGGTCTGCCGAAAACCCCAAATGCAAGGCTAAGGCGCGAAAATTGTTTGAGTCGATCATGTGATTTCCCGTGTTGAAGGCGCCTCTGACTGAGCGTACACACTCATTTGACTCGGCGTAATTTGGGTTGCAACTTGACCACCGCTTTTTGCAGTGCGTCGAAATCAAGCCACCCAGGTTCGTATTCACCAAACATTTGCAAAGCAATGTCACTTTCGGGGTGTGATTTGTCGTACCAAACACTGGCCCAGTATTGGGCACCTGCTGGGCCGCCACAATCCTCTGGCGGGCAGCCTTGCTGTGCTTTGAGCAAACTGGGCAAAGCCAGTTCGGTGTCCACCACCGCCTTGAGCGTAATGACGTGCTCCCAATCGTCACCAAAGTCATACAAATAAAGTAACTTGTCTTTGGGTGCAGCCATCACGTCTTGAAGCTTAAAGCGCGCTTCGTTGTGAGCCGGTTCACCCCAATTGACTGCATCAGGTTTTTCAAAGCGACGGCTGGCAGGCACGCTGTAATAGCGCTCGTTTTTCAGGGGTACCGCAAAAGCGTGCATGTGCTCATCTTCCCAACCCATCGCAACTTGAATGAGCTTGTGCAGCTTGGGCAAGGGTATGGCCGGGTCGACCAGTACATCGCGGTAGACGGCGGGTTTGAAATCGCGCAATTCAATGCGCAACTGAAAAGCGGTAGTCATAGTATTTCGATAATCACTGTTGACGTCAAACGTCGATTTCGACGCTGTCGCCGTGCAACTCCATCAGCTCGCGCCGCGCCGCGGCCTCGCCCTTGCCCATGAGCTTGGTAATCAAGGACTCGGTCGCCGCAAAATCAATCGCCCCCAGAGCCACCGGCAATAAACGCCGCGTGTCCGGATTGAGGGTGGTGTCCCATAGTTGCTCGGCATTCATCTCGCCCAGGCCTTTGAAGCGGCTGATGCTCCAAGCGCCTTCGCGTACGCCCTCTTTGCGCAACTTGTCCAAAATCGCGCCCATTTCGCCCTCGTCCAAGGCATAAGCTTTAGACGCCGGCTTTTTACCCCGCGCGGGTGCATCCACCCGAAACAGCGGCGGCCTAGCCACATACACATGACCGGCCTCAATCAGCTTGGGGAAATGCCGGAAAAACAAGGTCAGCAGCAGGACCTGGATATGCGAGCCGTCCACATCCGCATCACTCAAGATGCACACCTTGCCATAGCGCAGACCGCTGAAATCGGGGGTGTCGTTTGGCCCGTGCGGGTCCACGCCGATAGCGACTGAAATATCGTGGATCTCGGTATTGGCAAACAAACGGTCACGGTCCACTTCCCAAGTGTTGAGCACTTTACCGCGCAGCGGCAGGATGGCCTGGTTTTCTTTGTCACGCCCCATCTTGGCGCTGCCACCAGCCGAGTCGCCCTCGACCAAAAACACTTCGTTGTAGGCTAGGTCGCGGCTTTCGCAATCAGTCAATTTACCTGGCAAAACCGCCACACCCGAGCTTTTACGTTTTTCTACTTTCTGCCCGGCGCGCTGTCGGGTTTGGGCCGCTTTGATCGCCAGTTCGGCCAGCTTTTTGCCGTAGTCCACGTGCTGATTCAGCCACAACTCCAGCGCCGGACGCACATAGCCCGAGACCAAACGCACGGCGTCACGCGAGTTCAGGCGCTCCTTGATCTGCCCCTGGAACTGCGGGTCCAGCACCTTGGCCGACAACACATAACTGGCGCGCGCAAACACGTCTTCGGGCATGAGCTTGACGCCTTTGGGCAGCAAGGCGTGCATCTCGATAAAGCTTTTGACCGCAGTAAATAAGCCGTCGCGCAAGCCACTTTCGTGCGTGCCACCAGCGCTGGTAGGAATCAGGTTGACATAGCTCTCACGCACCGGATGGCCGTCTTCGGTAAAGGCCACGCACCAGGCCGCGCCCTCGCCTTCGGCAAAACTATCGCTATTGCCGTCGGCGAAACCCTCGCCTTCAAACAGCGGAATCACCGGGTCGGCGTTGAGCGACTGCGTCAGGTAGTCGCGCAGCCCACCTTTGTAGAGCCAGGTCTGGGTTTCTTTGGTTTTTTCGTTGAACAGGGTGACCGTCACGCCGGGCATGAGCACCGCTTTGCTGCGCAGCAAGTGGGCCAAGTCACCCATGGGCAGGGCCGAGGATTCGAAATATTTGCCATCCGGCCAAACGCGCACCGAGGTGCCGGACTTACGCTCACCCTCTAACAGGGGCCGGATGCTGAGCTTTTGGGTGACATCGCCACCCTGAAACACCAGATGTGCCACCGCGCCTTCGCGGTAAGACGTGGCCTCTAGGCGCTTAGCCAAGGCGTTGGTCACGCTCACACCCACGCCGTGTAAGCCGCCCGAAAAACTGTAGGCCCCGCCTTTGCCCTTGTCGAATTTGCCACCGGCGTGCAGGCGGGTGAACACCAGTTCGATGACCGGCGCTTTTTCTTCGGGGTGCATGCCAAAGGGAATGCCGCGTCCGTCATCGTCAATCGTCACCGAGCCGTCGGCGTGCAAAATGACTTTGATTTTTTTGCCATGCCCGGCCAGGGCTTCGTCGGCGGCGTTGTCCAGCACTTCCTGGATGACGTGCAGCGGGTTGTCGGTGCGGGTGTACATACCCGGACGTTGTTTGACGGGCTCCAGGCCTTTGAGGACGCGGATCGAGCCCTCGGAATAAGCATTGGCCGCCGATTTGGCGCCGGGTGCGGGGGTGGGGGTTTTGGCTGACATGGAGATCGATTGTAGTGCGAAAGCCTCAATTTAACTGTATATAAATCCAGTTAAGAGATCTTGCCGCTTGTCACCAGCGTATCCGCCTTAAAGCTTACTTCGCGATTCGTAGGGCTGTAAATCGCTATATTCAAGCCTATGCAAAACCCCTTAGCACCGCAACCGGCACTACCGCTTTTTCAAGTTCTGGCTTGCGGCGCCGCCATCGTGGCCCTGTCCATGGGAATACGCCACGGCTTTGGCTTGTGGTTACAACCAACCACCCAGGCCCATGACTGGACACGCCAAATTTATGGGCTGGCCATGGCCATCCAAAACATCTCGTGGGGCTTGGCGGGGGTATTTGTGGGGATGGTGGCCGACCGCTTTGGCGCATTCAGAGTGCTGATTGCAGGGGGACTGCTGTATGCCTTGGGTCTGATAGGTATGGCACATGCGGACACGCCTTGGCAATTGATGCTGTCCACCGGTATGACTTTAGGCATTGCTCAAGCAGGTACGACCTATGCGGTGGTGTATGGCGTGATCGGGCGCAACGTGCCGGCCGAACGGCGCTCCTGGGCCATGGGTGTGACCGCGGCGGCGGGTTCCTTCGGGCAATTTTTAATGGTGCCGATCGAAGGCGGCTTGATCGAAAGCCTGGGTTGGCAGAACGCGCTGGTGGCACTCGCCGGCTTGGCTCTACTGATCCTGCCACTGGCGCGTGGCCTGCGGGAGCCGGTTTTTGGCGCAGGCGCTGCCCCGCAGCGCGAGCAAAGCATTGTGCAAGCCTTGGTGGAAGCGTTTCGCTACCCCAGTTTTCAATTATTGATGGCAGGTTATTTTGTTTGCGGCTTTCAGGTGGTGTTCATCGGTGTGCATATGCCAAGCTACCTCAAAGACCATGGTTTGAGCCCCCAAGTAGCCAGCTATGCCCTGGCCCTGGTCGGCTTGTTCAACGTATTTGGCACTTATATTTCGGGCGCTTTGGGCCAGCGTATGCCCAAGCGCTACATCTTGTCTTTCATTTATTTCGCGCGCGCCGTGGTAATCGCCGTGTTCATCAGCCTGCCGCTTTCGCCCACCAGCGTGTACGTCTTCAGCGCCATCATGGGCTTGCTGTGGCTTTCCACCGTTCCTGCTACCAATGCCACCATTGCCCAGATATTCGGCGTGGCGCATTTGTCTATGCTGGGCGGCTTTGTTTTTTTAAGCCATCAAATCGGTTCTTTCCTGGGGGTATGGCTCGGTGGCTATATGTATGACACCACGGGCAGCTATGACGTGGCCTGGTACCTCTCGATTGCCCTGGGCATTTTTGCCGGTTTGGTGAACCTGCCAGTCAAAGAAGCCGCCATTGACCGCACCCCTAACCTGAGCCCAGCGCATTGACTATGCAGCAGCTACCCGCAGCACCGGGCAATGGGCGAAAAGCCAGCGCGAAGCGGGTGTTGATAGGTCTGACATTGGCCGCCTTGCTGGGCGGCGTGTTTTATTTGTACAGTAATCCGCAACTGGTGATCATGCTCACCGATCAGTTGTGGGCTTGTTTTTAGTCCGGCACTTACGCCACCTATGGGACTTCCCTGATGATGAATACCCCTGTTTCTAGCCATATGCACGTCGTGATCATTACCGGCGCATCCGATGGCATAGGTGCGGAAATGGCACGCCAGTTGGCGCAGCAGGATGGCGCCAAATTGGGTCTGGTGCTGGCTGCGCGTTCGGTGCAAGGCCTGGAAAACACGGCGACGCACTGCCGCGCCCTGGGCGCGCACTGCCTGGTAGTGCCGACCGATGTGGCGCAGGAGGACCAATGCCGCTCACTGGTTGCGCAAGCGTTAACCCATTTCGGGCACATCGACACCTTGGTGAATAACGCTGGAGTGTCAGCGCAGGCTTTGTTTGCCGACGTTCAGGCGCAAGATTTGCATTGGTACCAGCAACTCATGCAGGTTAATTTGTGGGGCAGCGTGTGGTGCACCCATGCGGCGCTACCCCACATTACAGCGCGCAAGGGCCGTATCGTGGCCGTTTCTTCGCTGGCCGGTCTCATCGGGGTACCGGGGCGCACGGCTTACAGCGCCACCAAATTTGCCATGACCGGATTTTTCGAGGCCTTGCGCGCTGAGTTGGTGAGCGCCGGGGTCAGCGTGACGATCGCGTTTCCTGGCGTAGTGCTGACCCAAATCCGCTACCACGGCCTCAACGCAAAGGGCCAGGCAGCAGGCAGCAGCGGTCTGCGTGAGGACAATGGGATGCACGTGGCCCATTGCGTGCGCTTAATCATCGCGGGCATGCAAGCGCGCCAGCGCGAAGTGGTCATGACCACCGCAGGACGAGTCGGGCGCTTTATTAAGTTAATTGCGCCAGGGATCGTGGAGCGCATGGCTATGAATGCGCTCAAAGACGAGGTCAAGCCCCGATGAATCCCCACCATGGGGGGCCCTTGGCTGCGCCCTCGCCCTGGCTAGTGCGTTGGTCGCACTTGCTAGCACCGCGTTCACGCGTACTCGATGTAGCCTGCGGCAGCGGCCGGCACTTGCACTATTTGCATACCCTGGGTCACCATGTCACGGGTGTGGATCAGGACATCAGCGCAGCACAACCTTTAGCTTCTAACAGCGAATTAATTCAGGCCGACCTGGAAACCGGGCCCTGGCCGCTGCTAGACAAAGAAGGCCCTCGGTTATTTGATGCCGTAGTGGTCTGCAATTACCTTTGGCGACCGTTATGGCCCAGCTTGCTTGCCAGCCTGGCGCCTGGCGGAGTGCTTCTTTACGAAACCTTTGCATCCGGACATGAGCAGTTAGGCAGACCGCGCAACCCCGACTTCCTGTTGCAGCCCGGCGAGCTGTTGACCCGCTGCCAGTCCTTGCAAATCGTGGCATACGAGTGCGGCCTGGAGCCGGCCCCGCCACGCGTGGTGCAGCGAATTGCCGCTCTGCGCACCGCGGCAGGTGACTTTGCAGGTTCTCCTGCACCGCTAAAATGACGATTAATTTGTACGCCGCGCCCGCGGCCTTTTAATTGAAGCGTCCAATGCCATTGAATTTTTCACCGATCCGCGGCAGCATTGTTGCCTTGATTACACCCATGCTGGACGATGGGGCCGTGGACTATGCGGCATTGCGACGCCTCATCGACTGGCACATCCAAGAAGGCACCGACTGTATTTGTGTCGTCGGTACGACCGGTGAGTCGCCCACGGTCACGGTGGACGAACATTGCGAAATCATTCGCGTGTCGGTGCAGCAAGCGGCAGGCCGGGTGCCCATCATGGCCGGTTGCGGCG
>JBBAPY010000088.1:0-10846 GCA_040400635.1 Rhodoferax sp. | reverse complement strand
GTTGTGCTCGTTCACATCGTCCAGAAAAATCGCGACATTCATGGCGCGTTCGGTGGGCATCATGTCGTCGTTAAGCCAGGTGCCATAGTCCTGGTGCCATTGCCAGACATCGCCTTCAAAAGCCATCTTGCCGTTGACCTTGAACTGGTGCATGTACAGCTTTTCACCCAGCAGCATTTCCACCGGCTCGATCATGCGCGGATGGCGGCCCAGTTTTCCAAAAGGCTTGCTCACCATATGCGCCGCAAAGTTGGTACGCACCGCGTCGCGGCCCTTTTCGCGCACGTTGAAAGCGTCGCGCTTGGCGTAGAGCTCGGGCACCGCGTCCAGCAGGGCCTGCGTCTCCTCCGGGGAAAACTGACTAGGGAAAAAGAGATAACCGTCGCGGTCAAACTGGGCTAATTGCTCGGGCGTCAATTTCATAGCAGGCTCGCTGTTCTAGGCGCCGCCGGACATGCGGCGCGTGGGTGGGAAAGGTCGTCGCACACTATATCGCGTATCCGGCGCCGGCACTGCCCGTCAAAGTGGGTCGCGCGTCTAAAAAGTCAACCCCCGATACCTGGATGCGCCCTCCAAGAAAGCATCAATCCGAAGGCTCGTCGGGCTCATCCACCCGCCCTGGGCGAGGGATTTTTTTCAGACGAATCAACCGCGCTTGCTCGATGGCGTCTTTTTTTACCTGGCGCTCGGCGTCCAGCTTTTCACCCGCAGCTAACCATTGGGCAAACTCTTCTGGGGTTTCCAGGCTGATGCGGCCTAAGGCAGCGCTGCGAAAGTCGTGGATGGCAATTTCGGCCGCCTTTTGCAAATTCACCCGGCCACCCGATTGCAAAGCGCCACGCCTGCGGCCTACACCGTCCAGCACCTGTTCATCCGTCAGAGCCTCAACATCGGCCAAGCCGTAGCGCGCTGCCAGCGCTTGCGGGTAGTGCTGACGCAAGTAGTCCAGCAACTCCAGCGCCACTTCTTCATCGTCAAATGCATTGCGACCGATGGCGCCGCTAGCCGCCAGGTTGTAGCCGCTTTTGGCCACGATGATGCGCGGCCACAAAACGCCGGGCGTGTCGTAGAGGTAAAAATCGTCGGCGATGGTGATGCGTTGCTCGGTTTTGGTGACACCGGCCTCATCGCCGGTTTTGGCCGCGCGCTTGCCTTTGAGGGTGTTGATCAGCGTGGACTTGCCCACGTTAGGTATGCCGCAAATCAGCACGCGCATGGGTTTGGCCATGCCGCCGCGTAAGGGCGCCAGTTGGTGGCAGGCATCAACCAGCGCGCGCGCCGGGGTGCTGATGCCCGCATCCAGCGGCAAGGCGCGCACGCCGGGCATGGCGTTGTAATGGGCCAGCCACTGGGCGGTGCGCGCCGGGTCGGCCAGGTCTTGCTTGTTCAGCACTTTGAGCGCCGGCTTGCCGCGCGTGAGTTCGGCCAGCATCGGGTTAGCGCTGGAGCCCGGCAAGCGCGCGTCCAGCAGCTCGATAACCACGTCAATCTCCCGGATGCGCTCGCCAATGGCTTTGCGCGTCAGGTGCATATGCCCGGGAAACCACTGTATCGCCATGTTCTTGTTCTCTGTGCCGAGGGGAATGCGCGATTGTCCGGTACTTTGGCGGACGTCTATGCGCTGCTTGCGCATGGCACTTTGCGGGCCATGCAGCGTTGAGGCGCAAGGACTGCGTTTAAGCCGTGGGCCGCCCCAGCCGCGCCGGCGAAAGGTATTGCTGCAAATAAGCGTCAAAAGGCAGGGTGTCTGCCGTTTCGATTTCGCGCTGCCGCTCCAACGAGGCCTGCGCCAATTGCTGAAAGTGCGCCAACTCGTGCGGTTCCAGGGGGCGTGCCAGTTCCTGCGCTTTGGTTTGCTGTGAAAGGCTGCGCATGAAAGCAGAGAATGATCCGCCATGGTCTTCGCGCATGGCTTGCAATACGCGGGCCGAGGGCAGGCTATCTGGGTGAGTCAAGCCATGCTCCGCCAGCTCAACCGCTTGCGCGTAGTCGCTACCACCGTGGGTTTCGTCGAGTGCTTGGGCAACTGGGCGCAACTGTGCCACGATATCCAGACCCCAGGTGGTCAGGTCCACCATGTCATCACCCCGCTGCAATTGCAAACCGGGCTCGCGACCGCGCTCGGCGACGCATTGCTGGTTGCGGGACATGGCCGCGATTTCGGTCGGGCTGTCCTGCGGGCTGGGCTGGCTCAGGCAGTGCAGCAAAAACACGTCCAAAAACCGCAAAGTGGAGGCTCTAATACCGACCGGCTCGAAGGGGTCCAGGTCCATCAGGCGCACTTCCACGTATTCCACGCCGCGTTCGCGCAGCGCGTGCAGGGGGCGCTCGCCCTGGAAGATGACGCGCTTGGGCCGGATGGTGCCGTAAAACTCATTTTCAATTTGCAGCAAACTGGTCGCCAATTGCTTAAAGCTGCCGTCGGCATTGCGCACGCCGATGTCCACATACGGCGCATAGGGCTCCGTCAGCGCCTGGTGCAGCGAGGCGGCATAGCCTTCCAGGCTGTTGTAGCTGACGGCGAGCGCGCTTTGCGCATCGCTTTGATAACCCAGGCGCCCCATGCGCAGCGAGGTGGCATACGGCAGGCCCATGGTGCCGGGATGCAATTCCTGCAAAGAGTGGCTGCGGCCTTGCACAAAAGTGGAACATACCGCAGGCGAGGCGCCAAACAAATACAAAAGCAAAAACGCATGGCGGCGGAAATTGCGTATCAGCGCGAAATAGTCCTGGCTGGATACCTCGGGCAAAGACCAGTTGTAGTGGATGCCCGAGATGGTTTGCATGCGCCGCCCGTAGCGGTAGCCCAGACCGCTGCGGTACACGGTTTTGGCCTGGCCCACGTTAGAGCTGCCGTACTGGCCCAGCGGAATCGCATCGTCTGTTGGCAGACCGCAGGGCATGCTGGAGACCCAGAGCATTTCTTCGCCCATGGATGCCAATGTGTAGTTCTGCACGCGGCGCAGTTCGCCCAGGCAGTCTTCAATGCCTGCATGCACGCCGGTAATTAACTCGATCTGGGATTGGCTGAAATCGGTGGTGATGTGCGGATGCGTCAGCGCCGAGCCCAGCGCTTGCGGATGGGGCGTGGCCGCCAATGCGCCGCTGCTTAAGGAGCGCAGGCTCTCTTTTTCAATGCCCCGGCGTATGCCCTGCAGTTGCTGCGCCGGGAAGCCGTCACGGGCCCAATTGCTTTCACTCATGCCAGTCGGCCCTTTTAATTTTTCGCTCGTACTGAAGGTAGCACAGTAAGGTTTAACTGGGGTGAATGGCCCCGATTGCAAGAGCGCCGCACAGGGGAATTGACTTGCATGCGCGCAAGCGCCCACATTTAGCGCTAGGGCACTGTATTGCGGCCAGGTAATGTCCAGCCAATGGTTCAGTACCCCCCGCTCCTGCTCAGCGCAGGTGCCTCTCGGCGCGGCCAATTTCGTGGGCGCCTTGCGACGCGCCACTTGCAGGGATTTGGAATTTGGTGGTAGCCACCACTTCAGGCATTTGCGCTTGCAAACGCTCGTCCGCGCCCTCGCCCAAACCAATCCAGCTGCCCTCGCTCAGGGTAATGTGCGCGGCCTCGACGCTACCGGCACCGGCGCACAAAATGGTGCGGGTAGGCGCATCTTGCGCCACCAGCACCAGCATGGCCGGCACCACCGCTTCGGGTTGCAAGACCGCGAGCACTGGCTCGGGCATCAAACCGGCCGTCATGCGCGTGGCCGCAGTGGGAGCCAGGCAATTGACGTGGATATTGTTTTTTGCGCCTTCGATGGACAGCGTCTGCATGAGGCCAACGAGCGCCATCTTGGCGGCACCGTAGTTGCTCTGGCCAAAATTGCCGTACAGGCCGCTGCTGGATGTGGTCATCAGAATTCGGCCGTATTTTTGCGCAATCATGTGCGGCCAGACGGCTTTGCTGCAATGCACCGCCCCCATTAAGTGCACTTCCATCACGAGGCGGAAGTCGTCTATTTCCATCTTAGAAAAACTTTTGTCGCGCAAGATACCTGCGTTGTTTACCAAGATGTCGATGCGGCCCCAGGTGTCCATGGCTTGTTGGACCAGGGCCTGTACCGCCGCGAAATCAGTCACCGACGCGCTATTGGCCATAGCCGTGCCGCCGGCAGCGCGGATTTCGGCGACCACGGCCTCAGCGGCGGTAGCGGATCCGCCCGAACCATCGACGGCGCCGCCCAAATCGTTGACTACTACTTTGGCACCGCGTGCTGCCAGAGCCAGCGCGTGCAAACGGCCCAAGCCGCCGCCCGCCCCAGTCACAATCGCTACACGGTCTTTGAAATCTATCGGCATAAGATGTCCTGCAAGAAATTAGAGCTGTGCACCCTGCGCAGCCAAACCGCCAACTCTACTGCAAGCCTCGCCCCACGCATTTGCCCGGCGCAACTAAAGCGACACCATGGAACTGAACTCCGAAATCCCCACCGCCCCGCCCCGTGATGCCGCCACAGTCGTGATATTGCGCGATGGCCCCCAGGGGCCGGAAGTGTTTTTGGTCAAGCGCCATGGCCTGTCGGACGTCCTGGGTGGCGCCTATGTGTTTCCCGGCGGCAAGATGGACGCAGCCGATGCTGCGCCCGGGCACCATGCTTACCTGGACCAAAGCCCAGAGCAACTGCACGCCGCCCTGGGCGAGCATGACACCGCGCCGGCCACCGCCTGCGGCCTTTTTATCGCTGCGTTGCGAGAGACCTATGAAGAAGCGGGCGTGCTGTTTGCGCAAAACGCCCAAAACATAAACCACCAAGCCGCGCCAGAGGTGGCCGGTGCGGCCAAGGGCAGCGACTTTCACCAGCGGCTTCAAAGCGGCAGCTTGCGTTTGCAAACCTTGGCAGTGCATCCCTGGTCGCGCTGGATTACGCCGCGCATGCCTTCGGTGACGAATAAGCGCTTTGACACCCGGTTCTTTATCTCGGTCATGCCTTCAGGCCAGAACGCGGCGCATGATGACTTTGAAGCCACCGAAAGCGCCTGGTTGCGCCCGCGCGCGGCGCTAGAGCAGTATTGGGAGCGCCAGATTGAGCTTGCGCCGCCGCAAATCATGAGCCTGGCGCATTTGTCGCGCTACCACAGTGCAGCGCAGGCCTTGCAAGCCGCGCGCGCCAGCACGCCGCCGGTGATCATGCCCGAGGCCTACCATGAGAACGAGGAACGCGTGATCTGCTACCCAGGCCACGCGCGCCACCCCGTCGCCCGCCGCGCCCTGCCCGGCCCCTTGCAATTGTTCTGGCGTAACAAGCGTTTTGAGCCCGAAGGCGGTTTTGAAGCGCTCTTTGCGTAATACCGTATCCATAGGCTCGCTCAATCAGGGGTATTGATCTAGCCAATTAGACGGAGTCATGTTCGCGGGTTAAGCTTTACCGGTCTTTGATCTTTTGTTCAAAGCAAACGCGTTTTCTTTAACCCCCTTAGGAGATTTCCATGGCAGCACTCAAAGGCTCCAAGACGGAAGAAAATCTGAAGGCCGCCTTCGCAGGCGAGTCCCAGGCCAACCGTCGTTACCTGTATTTCGCGAACAAAGCCGACGTAGAAGGCCAGCCTGACGTGGCAGCATTGTTCCGTTCCACCGCAGAAGGCGAGACCGGACACGCCCACGGTCACCTGGAGTGGCTGGAGCAATGCGGCGACCCCGCTACCGGCATGCCTTTTGGCAGCACCCGTGACAACCTGGCCTCTGCAGTGGCTGGTGAGACCCACGAGTACACCGATATGTACCCCGGCATGGCCAAGACAGCGCGCACAGAAGGCCATGACGAAGTGGCGGACTGGTTCGAAACCCTGGCTAAAGCAGAGCGTTCACACGCCAATCGCTACGCCAAGGCGCTCACTGAATTGGTGGATTGATGTAAACAGGCGCTAGCTGCACCTGCAGCTGGCGCCTCTTGCCATCGTGGTGTGCGGTGTTTTGTAAAAAGACACCGCCATCAGCCTTTCTGTAAAAATAGCAGGTGATGTCTCCGGTGTGCGACTTGCAGCGCAAGACCCAGACCCGAGAATTCCCCGAACTCCAACTTCTTGCGAAAAGCGCAAGCCCCCAAAGAGAACTCTGTATGGCCACTGAAGGCAATTTGCAAGCTCCGACACGTCACCCGATTGACTGGAAAAACCCCGAGTACTACAACGAGGATGCGGTGTTCCACGAAATGGAACGTATCTTTGACATTTGCCATGGCTGCCGCCGCTGCGTCAGCCTGTGTGGCTCCTTCCCGACGCTGTTTGACCTGGTGGACGAAAGTGCGACCATGGAAGTCGATGGCGTGAACAAGCAGGATTACTGGAAAGTGGTGGACCAGTGCTATTTGTGCGACCTGTGCTACCTCACCAAGTGCCCTTATGTGCCGCCGCACGAATTCAACCTGGATTTTCCGCACACCATGTTGCGCGCCAAAGCCATCAAGTTCAAAAAGGGCGAAGTCAGCACCGGTGAAAAGTTCCTGGCTAGCACCGACGTACATGGCGCTTTGGCTGGCATCCCCATCGTGGTGCAAACCGTCAATGCGGTCAGCAACACCAAGGTGGCGCGTAAAGTGATGGAATCCACCCTGGGTGTGGACAAAGACGCCTGGCTGCCGTCTCTGGCGACGAAAACATTTCGCGCCAGCGCCCCCAAAACCAAAAGTACCATAGTGCAAGACGGCGCCAAAACACCGGGGAAGGTGGCCATTTTTTCCACCTGCTACATCAACTACAACGAACCGGGCATCGGGCTGGATTTGCTCAAAATCTTGGACCACAACGACATCCCTTATGTCATCGTGGACAAGGAAAAATGCTGCGGTATGCCCAAGCTGGAGCTGGGCGATTTGGATTCGGTGAACGAATCCAAAGAAGCCAATATCCCGGTATTGGCACGCTATGCGAGCCAGGGCTACGCCATATTGGCTGCCGTGCCCAGCTGCGCGCTGATGTTCAAGCAGGAAATCCCGCTGATGTATCCGCGAGATGCCGAAGTCCAGTTGGTCAAGGAACACATGTGGGATCCGTTTGAGTACCTGATGCAGCGCAAACGCGACGGCTTGCTCAAGACCGAGTTCAGCACGCCGCTGGGCAATATCAGCTACCAAATGCCCTGCCACGGTCGCGTGCAAAACATCGGCAAAAAAACCGAGGAAATGCTCAAGATGATTCCGGGTACCACGGTACAAACCCACGAGCGCTGCTCTGGCCATGCCGGCACCTTTGGCGTGAAGAAGGCCACACACGAACAATCCATGAAGATCGGCAAGCCCTTGTTCAAAGCCATGGCCACGATGAAAGACGGCAGCAAGCCCGACTACATCAGCTCGGACTGCCCTTTGGGCGGCCACCATATTGCGCAAGGCTTTGAAGTTAACGGTCTGGGCGCGCCCACCCAAGAACACCCCATCAGCCTGGTAGCCAAGGCTTACGGCTTGTCCTGAAATATTTTTGAGAGTACTCCGCTATGCAATTGACTGGACACATCACCCCTGAGAGCCTCATGACGCTAGAGGCCTATACCAAGTACCGCAAACTGCACAAGCCCGACATCATGGCGCACCGCAAGCTGCGCAGCGTCGCGCTGGGCGAAAACATCACCTTGCAATTTGAGAGCGAGACCACCGTCCGCTACCAGATTCAGGAGATGCTGCGCATCGAAAAAGTCTTTGAAGAAGACGGCATCCTGCAAGAGATCGAGGCCTATGCACCGCTAGTGCCCGACGGCAGCAACTGGAAAGCTACGATGCTGCTGGAATACCCGGACATCAACGAACGCAAGCGCGAACTGTCCCGCTTGATCGGCGTGGAAGACCGCATGTTTGTGGAAGTGGAAGGTCAGGCGCGCGTGTATGCGATTGCCGACGAAGACCTGGACCGCGAGAACGATGAAAAAACCTCAGCGGTGCATTTTGTGCGCTTTGAACTGACGCAAACCATGTGCGCGGCGGTGAAGGCCGGTGCGAGCGTTAAATTGGGCTGTGACCACACCAACTATCCGGCGCACATGACAATTGCCGCCGAAACCCTAGCTAGTCTGGCGAGCGACCTGAAAGCCTGAATCCCAAGCGCCTAATAAAAAAGGCTTGAACCTTGCGGTTCAATCCTTTTTCTTTTGTGCCGTAAAGCGGGCAATGCCCGCGAACTCAGTCTTCGACAAAAGCCTCTTCGCGCTTGGCCTTGATCGATGGCAGCAACACTATGCTCAAAAGAATGGCCGCCCCCAGCAAGAGGCTGGCCGACAGTGGACGGGTCACAAACACCGTCCAGTCGCCGCGTGAGAGCAAGAGCGCACGGCGCAAATACTCTTCCATCATGGGGCCCAGAATAAAGCCCAGCAGCAAGGGCGCAGGTTCGGTGCCCAGCTTGATGAAGATGTAGCCGATAAAGCCGAAGATGCCGACCATCCAAATATCGAAAGTGGTGTTATTGGTGGAGTACACACCGATGGCACAAAACAACACAATCGAGGGGTACAACCAGCGATAAGGTACGGTAAGCAATTTGATCCAGATGCCGATCAATGGCAGATTCAAAATCACCAGCATCAAGTTACCGATCCACATGGAGGCAATCAGGCCCCAGAACAACTCGGGGTTGCTGGTCATCACCTGCGGGCCGGGTTGGATGTTGTGAATCGTCATCGCGCCCACCATCAAAGCCATCACCGCATTAGGCGGGATGCCCAGGGTTAGCAAGGGGATAAACGAGGTTTGCGCGCCCGCATTATTGGCTGCTTCGGGGGCGGCCACGCCACGGATATTGCCTTTACCGAAAGGAACTTCCCCAGGACGCAGGGCGGTTTTCTTTTCGAGTGTGTAGGCCGCAAATGCCGCCATCACCGCGCCGCCGCCGGGCAGGATACCCAGCAGCGAGCCCAGCGCGGTACCGCGTAAAACGGCAGGAATCATGTTGCGGAAATCTTCTTTGGTCGGCATCAGACCGGATACCGAGGCGGTGAAAACCTCGCGGTCGTCTTCGTGCTTGGACAGGTTGCTAATGATCTCGCCGTAGCCAAACACGCCCATGGCAATCACAATAAAACCGATGCCATCGGTCAGTTCGGCCACATCCAGGCTAAAACGCGCCACGCCCGAATTCACGTCGGTGCCGACCATACCAAGCAGCAGGCCCAGCACAATCATGGCGACCGCTTTGAGGAGCGACCCCGAGGCGAGCACAACCGCGCCGATCAGGCCCAAAATCATCAAGGAGAAATATTCGGCAGGGCCGAATTTGAAGGCCAACTCGGTGAGCGGCGCGGCAAAGGCAGCCAGAATCAAGGTGCCTACGCAACCGGCGAAAAACGAACCCAGGCCTGCCGCTGCCAGCGCCGGCCCAGCGCGGCCGTTACGCGCCATCTGGTAGCCGTCGATCACTGTTACCACCGACGAGGACTCGCCGGGCAGGTTGACCAAAATCGCGGTCGTGGAGCCGCCGTACTGGGCGCCGTAGTAAATACCGGCCAGCATGATGAGCGCGGCCACCGGGGGCAGCGCATAGGTGGCAGGCAGCAACATGGCAATCGTGGCCAGCGGGCCAATGCCCGGCAACACGCCAATCAGAGTACCCAAAAGGCACCCGATAAAGGCATACATCAAGTTTTGCACCGTGAACGCGACCCCAAAACCCAGGGCGAGATTAGCAAATAAGTCCATGGCGTCTCCTTAGCGGGTCAAAAAGGTCGGCCAGACCGGGAACTGCAACTTGAGCAGCATGATGAATGCGGCATAACTAAACACGGAAAGAATGATCGCAAGAATAAGCACTTCTTTGAATTTAAATTCATCGCCCGCGTTACTTGACACAAAGGTCAAGGCAAAAATCCCAAAAATCAAACCCATGGGGGGAAGGCCGATACTGGGCAGCCCACCGATGGAGGCACCAAACACCAGGTTGCCAGCAATGATGAACACCAACGGCTTCCAGGCAAAACTGCCAACCGAGTCTCCGTCGGGCGTCTCAACAACCAGAGAGGTGATCGTAATAACCAGCCCCAGGCCCGCCAGCAAAACCCCGAGCACCATGGGAAAGTAACCCGGCCCCATGCGCGCACCGGTACCTACGGAATAACTACCCGCGCCCCAGGCAAAAGCAATTCCTACCAAAAGGAAGATTAGCCCCGAGAAAAAATCTTTTTGACTTTTGATTCGCATTCAATGTCTCCTGAACGTCAATTTGAGTGGCGCGATTTTGCACCTAATTCATAAATGCCTAAAAAAGTGGCAATTAAGCTGGGATTTCACGCCTTGGAAAACCGCGCCGGACAGCAACTCTGCCGCCCGGCGCACGAAAAAGTGAATTAACGCTTTTTGAAGGCCACCACCCTTTGGTGTTGCGCACCCAGGCCGTCGATGCCCAAGGCCATGGTGTCACCAGCCTTCAAGTACGAGGGCGCGGGCTTGCCATTTTTCTTCATGCCCATACCCACGCCGGGTGGCGTACCGGTAGTAATGACGTCGCCGGGCATGAGCGTCATGAATTCGCTGACGTAGCTCACCAGCTTGGCCACTGTGAAGATCATGGTTTTGGTATTGCCGGTTTGCATGCGCACGCCGTTGACATCAAGCCACATGCCCAGGCGCTGGGGCTTGGGCACCTCGTCGCGGGTGACCAGCCAGGGGCCGATGGGGCCGAAGGTGTCGCAACCCTTGCCCTTGTCCCAAGTGCCGCCGCGCTCGATTTGGAATTCGCGCTCGGACAGGTCATTGATGGTGCAATACCCCGCCACATAGTCCAGGGCGCGGGCTTGGGACACATGGCTGGCGCGCGTGCCGATCACCACGCCCAACTCCACCTCCCAGTCGGTTTTGACCGAATTTTTGGGCAGCATTACATCGTCGTTGGGGCCTTGTACGCAGCTGTTGGCCTTCAT
>JBBAPY010000087.1:0-10855 GCA_040400635.1 Rhodoferax sp. | reverse complement strand
CCAAGGCCTTGCCTTTTGCGTTTACCGAGCACGGAGCAATTCAGGCAGCCAATGTGCTTGCATCAAGCCAAGCGGTTGAGATGGGGATTTACGTTGTGCGGGCGTTTGTGCAGTTGCGCCACGCACTCGCCACCAATGCAGATATCGCCCGGCGCCTGTCAGATCTGGAAACGAAAACCGAATCTCTAGAAATGTCGCATGACAACTTCAGCCGAAACACCCGGCTGCAATTGCGCCAACTGCTGGACGCGGTGCGAGAGCTGACCACACCACCAGAGCCGCCCAAACGACCCATTGGGTTTCTGACGCATGAGGATACAAATACACCCAAGGCCAGCACGTTGACCAAAGGACGGAAGTCACCGTGAGCGTCCAACCAAAGACATTAATACGCCCGCCAGTCACGCCAATGGCAACCAACATGTGTCACGTGGTGGAGTTTGCCGACGCGTTCCCAGGCCTGCAACATGGCGTCTGCATGTGGATTGCCACGCTTCGCTTCGAAAAACCAACGACGGCTTTGCCGATTTGTCTGGCGTTTAGTCCGCAAAAAAAGTGCACCGGCAAACCGGGCACATCCACCCGCATAGAAAACACGCAGCCTGAATCCGGGCAAGGCTGTAAAGCCTCGGCTTTACCAAATTTCAATGCTTAGGAGCTGCTCGGGGATGTGGGTAAATGCCTTGTCCCGGCTGACCAAAATCGCTTTTCTGGAAACTGCGTGGGCGGCAATCATCATGTCAAAGTCGCTCAAGCTAATGCCTTGCGCCTCCAGCGAACTGCACAGTTCTCCATAGCATGTGGCGGCTGGTGCGTCCCAGGCCAAGACATCCATGTGCAGCAATACTTGCTGCAGCGCCTGCCGGAGCTTGGCTGATTGCGCTCGGCGGTGTATACCGTATTCGATCTCCGCCAAGGTAACGCTGGATAGGGCCACCTGTCCCACCGGTAATTTTTCCAAGCGGGCCAGCAATTCTTTGTCCCGTCCTTGCATGATGTGGCTGATCACATTGGTATCTAGCAAATAGGTGGGATTCATGGCTTAGTTTGGGCAAATGGATCGCGCCTAGCTTGCCTCTGGTGCCGTTCAAAACCTAGATCTTCACCCGCATTCAAGGCGACCGCATCCATCAAGCCCTGCCAGTTGCCGGGTTTTCGCGAGAGCACTACATCCCCTGTGGCGGGGTCATGGCGGATAAACACTTGCGCCACATCGAACCGGAATTCCAGAGGCAAACGCACAGCCTGACTGCGACCCGTGGTAAAAATTTTGGCAGTTGCTTGCATTGAATGCTCCCTAGCTTTGTTGATATATCTCATGATACATACCATGATTATGCATGTCAACTTAGGCTGCGGACACTTAGGCTACCGCGCCGCCCCTGAGACCCCTGGACGCCGAAGGTGGCGTAGGGCTTATGCCTTGCGTCAATCCGCGAAAAAATGTACCGGCAAACCGGGCACTTCCACGCGCATGGAAAACACGCAGCCTGAGTCAGGGTAGCGCTCCAGTTCGTCAGATTTGCGACCATGGCGCGCACTGGTGATGAACAAGGTTTTCAAACCCTCGCCGCCAAAGCAAGGCATGGTCGGGCATTGCGCCGGGGTGGCGTAGCTGGCAAGCAATTGGCCTTCGGGCGAGAAGCAGCAAATACGCGCCCCTTCAAACATCGCCAGCCAGTAGTTGCCCTGGCTGTCCAGCGCCGCGCCATCGGGCCGGCCCTGGTAGCTGGCGTCGCCGCTCACCCAATCGGCGGGCTTGGGGCTAAATTGCAGGTGTGTTCGGTGCGCGCTCAGCGTGTGGGTCGCAGGCGCATAGTCCCAGCCGTGTACCAGATGGCGCGGTGTATCGGCCCAGTAGGCGCTGCGTCCGTCCAGGCTCCAGCCCATGCCATTTCCGGTTAATGCGCCTTGCGCCATCGTATGCACCACGGGCTGGCCATTGCGCGCATCAATGCTGTACAGCGCCGCCGCGTTGTGCGCTTTGGTCTCGTCAATCGTCCCGACCCAAAAGCGCCCCAAGGCATCGCACTTGCCGTCGTTGGCGCGCACGGTTAGCGTGTCATAAGGCAAGGTGACCAGATGTTCCAAAGTGCCGCCCCAGGTCTGTGCCCGAAATACGCCGTGGCGCAGCGCAATCACCAGCCCGCCCTTGGCTGCCGGGGCGATGCAGCCGGGCTCGCTGGGCATGTCCCAGCTATGCAAGTCACTGCCGTCGGCATTGGCGCGCAGAATTTTTTTGCCCGGAATATCTATCCAGTACAAACGCGCTTCTTGCGGATGCCAGAACGGCGATTCGCCCAGTTCATAGGGCCTTGGGTGCAGGCAGGACCAATCGGCTTGGCGCAGTGGGCTTGTCATCTTGAATTCTTCTAAGGTGCGTTTGCGGGTGACTGTGATTGTCACCGGATTGGCGTGCGGCTTTGAAGCCTTGGCTGGCGCAATTGAAAAAGCCCCACACAAAAAGGTGCGGGGCTTTTAGGGCAGCGAAAGCTGCCGAGTGCTTGAAGGGCAGCTTAAGCTGCCCTTGGCTTAACGGTTGTAAGCAGTTTCGCCGTGCGAGGTGATGTCCAGACCTTCGCGCTCGTCTTCTTCGCTCACGCGCAGACCGATGGTCATGTCCACAATTTTGAAAGCGATGAACGACACGATGCCGGACCAGACCACGGTGACACCCACCGCCTTGGCTTGTATCAACACCTGGGCTGCAATCGAATAGTCGGCAGCGGCGATACCCGTTGCTGTTACCCAATCAGCTACAAAGCCGGGGCCACCCAGGGCGGGCGAATTGAACACGCCGGTCAAGAGCGCGCCCAGGATGCCGCACACACCGTGCACGCCAAACACGTCCAGCGTGTCGTCTGCACCCAGCATTTTCTTTAGGCCATTGACACCCCACAGACCAGCAAAGCCGGACACGAAGCCGATGATCAAAGCGCCACCGATGCCCACATTGCCGCAAGCGGGAGTGATGGCGACCAAGCCGGCCACCGCGCCCGAAGCAGCACCGAGCATCGACGCTTTACCGCGCATCATCGCCTCGCCGATACACCATCCCAGAACAGCAGCAGCGGCGGCACCAAAGGTGTTGATAAAGGCCAGGGCAGCAAAACCATTGGCTTCCAGCGCGGAGCCGGCATTGAAACCGAACCATCCCACCCACAGCAGCGCCGCGCCCACCATGGTCAAAGTCAGGCTGTGCGGGGCCATGGCTTCTTTGCCGTAGCCGATGCGCTTGCCGATCATGTAAGCACCCACCAAACCGGCCACTGCAGCGTTGATATGCACCACGGTACCGCCGGCAAAGTCCAGCGCGCCCATTTGCCACAGGAAACCGCCTTTGGCGTTCATGGCATCGACCACCTCTTTGCTAGCGTAAGCGTCAGGGCCCATCCAGAACCACACCATATGGGCAATCGGTGCGTAGCTGAAGGTGAACCACAGGGCGCAGAACAACAACACGGCAGAGAACTTCATACGTTCGGCAAACGAGCCAACGATCAGCGTACAGGTAATAGCTGCAAAGCTGGCCTGGAAAGCCGCGAACACGATCTCGGGTATATACACGCCTTTGCTGAAAGTAGCAGCGGGCGCGAAAGTGCCTGCCGCGTTATCCCAAATGCCTTTCATCATCACCCGGTCAAAGCCGCCGAAGAAGGCGCCCCCTTCGGTAAAGGCAATGCTGTAACCATATATAAACCACAGCACCACGATGAGCGAGAAGGTCACCATCACTTGCATGAGCACTGAAAGCATGTTTTTGCTGCGTACCAAGCCGCCGTAAAACAAAGCCAGTCCGGGGACCGCCATCATGATCACGAGCAAAGTAGAGACCATCATCCAAGTGGTATCGCCTTTGTTAATCACCGGCGCCGGGGCTGCTGCCGCTTCTGCCGGAGCAGCGTCGGTGGCTGGCGCTGGCGCCGCTGCAGAGGCGCTTGCCGCAGGCGCCGCAGGTGCGTCTTCGGCTAGAGCGAAGGAGCCGACGCTCAGCAGGCCTAAACCCAGCGCCAGAGAGATCAGAAATTTTTTCATGGTGGTATTCCTTTTTAGTGCCTGGATTTAGATCGCGTCTTTGCCGGTTTCGCCGGTACGAATACGAACAACTTGTTCCAAGTCATACACAAATACTTTGCCGTCACCGATTTTCCCGGTGCGTGCTGCACCCTCGATGGCTTCGATCACGCGGTCTAACAATGACGAATCAATCGCTGCTTCAATCTTGACCTTGGGCAAAAAGTCCACCACGTATTCAGCGCCGCGGTACAACTCGGTATGCCCTTTCTGGCGGCCAAAACCTTTGACCTCGGTGACGGTGATGCCCTGCACCCCGATAGCGGACAAAGCCTCGCGGACCTCATCGAGCTTGAAGGGTTTGATGATGGCGGTAACTAACTTCATGTGTGCACCTCTCAGCTTTTCAAAAGTTGATAGCGAACGCAAGGGCTGCGCCGCTGCTCCACGGAATCGGGAGACCAAGGCATTTAGCAGAAGGCGTGCCAAGTTCAGTTGCAAAAAATTGTGGTCTTGGTGCGACAAGCGCTTTTTTGCATGCCCTGACTGCGCTAATATGACTGTGTATAAACACAGTATGCACCTGCTTGGTGCAAAAGCATAAATTTGGCGCAAAAACAGCGCACTGTTTCAGGGAGTCGATATGGGTTTATCTTTGGTACAAAGTCGCGCCTTGCTCGGTTTGGAGGCGGTGCAAGTCACGGTCGAAGTGCATATGGCCAATGGCCTTCCCAGCTTCACGCTGGTGGGCTTGGCCGATGTGGAGGTGAAAGAGGCGCGCGAGCGGGTGCGCTGCGCCATACAAAACAGCGGCCTGGAGTTTCCCCACAACAAGCGCATCACCGTCAATTTGGCGCCGGCGGACTTGCCCAAAGACTCGGGGCGCCTGGATTTGCCAATTGCCCTGGCCATTTTGGCGGCGAGCGGACAAATTGAAGCTTATCGGCTGGCCGAGTACGAGTTTGCCGGCGAGTTATCACTATCGGGCGGGCTGCGCCCGGTGCGCGGCGCGCTGGCCATGGCGCTGGCACTGCAACAGGCCAAGGTCCACACCAGCCTGGTGCTGCCTGCGGGCAGCGCCCAGGAGGCTGCGCTGGTGCCGGGCGCGCAGGTCTATATGGCGCGTACCCTCATTGATGTGGTGCGCCAATTTATGCCCGAAGGCACCCAGCCTCCCATTGCCGAAGCGGGCAGCGGTGCGGCTGAAGAAGGATGGGTGCGCATGCAAGCGGCCAGCCCCGGCGCCGCCACTGAGTTGCCGGATATGGCCGACGTCAAAGGCCAGTTGGCCGCCAAGCGGGCGCTGGAAATTGCAGCTGCTGGCGGGCACAGCCTGTTGCTCGTGGGGCCGCCCGGCGCTGGTAAATCCATGCTGGCACATCGTTTTGCGGGCTTGTTGCCGCCTATGGATACCGAACAGGCCTTGCAAAGCGCCGCCATTGCCAGCCTGAGCGGGCGTTTTGACATCCGCCGTTGGGGCCAGCGGCCTACCTGCAGCCCGCACCATTCGGCCAGTGCGGTGGCCCTGGTCGGTGGTGGGTCGCCGCCGCGCCCAGGTGAAATATCGCTGGCGCACCACGGCGTATTGTTTTTGGATGAGTTGCCTGAGTTTCCGCGCCAGGCGCTCGAAGCCCTGCGCGAACCTTTGGAAACCGGCAGCATCACCATCGCCCGTGCCACCCGGCGGGCCGAGTTTCCGGCGCGCTTTCAGCTGATCGCGGCCATGAATCCCTGCCCCTGCGGCTATTGGGGGGCGGCGGGCCGCAACTGCCGCTGCACGCCCTACCAGATCAGCCGCTACCAGGGCAAGCTCAGCGGCCCGCTCATGGATCGCATCGACTTGCATGTGGAAGTGCCAGCGCTGCCCAGCGAAGATTTGCTGCAGGCCGCAGCCGGCGAGGCCACGCAAAGCATCCGCGCGCGTTGCAACCAGGCCTATGCGCGGGCGCAAGAAAGGCAGGGCAAAAACAACCAGGCCCTGGCCGGGCAGGAAATCGACCAGCATGCGCGTTTGGAATCGGCTGCGACCAATTTTTTGCAAAGCGCAGCGCGGCAACTCGGTTGGTCCGCGCGCGGCACGCATCGCACCCTCAAAATCGCGCGCACGATTGCCGACCTGGCCGGCTCCGACAACACGGCGCTGGGCCATGTCGCCGAAGCCATGCAGTACCGCCGGACGCTCAAAAGTGCTTGATTGCAGGCCAGGAGCGCAATTTGCGCCAGTGCTAGTTTTGTTTGTGGTGGCTCAGCGCATTGCTCACCAGCTTGGCCGTGATGTCCACGATCTGGATCATGCGGTCGTAGGCCATGCGGGTGGGGCCGATCACGCCCAGGGTGCCCACCACCTTGCCGTCCACTTCATAGGGCGCGCTCACCACCGACAGCTCTTCAAACGGCACGATCTGGCTTTCGCCGCCAATATAAATGCGCACCCCGGCGGCCCGGTCGGCAAAGTCCAGCAAGCGCATGATTTGAGCTTTTTGCTCAAACAACTCAAAAGCGCGGCGCAAATTGCCCATGTCATTGAAAAAGTCGCTGAGCTTGAGCAAATTGCGCTCTCCGGAAATCACCACCTCGTCCTGCTCTTGCGCCACCGCTTCGGAATTGACATTGACCGCAGCGGCCATCAGGGTGGCGATCTCCGAGCGCAGGCTTTCCACCTCGTGTTGCAAGCGGCTGCGCACTTCCTCGATGTCCAGTCCCACATAGTGGCTGTTCAAAAAATTCGCCGCCTCGATCAATTGCGACTGCGAATAATCGACTTCGGTAAAGATGATGCGGTTTTGTACATCGTCATCGGCCGATACGATGATCACCAGAATGCGCCGATCGGACAGACGCAAAAACTCCATATGCCTAAAAGCGTTGGTGCGCCGCGGCGCCATCACCACGCCCACAAATTGGGACAGATTAGACAAAAGGTTGGCAGCGTTGGAGATAACTTTCTGCGGCTGGTCCGGCGCCAGGCTGTGGGACGCAAATTGCTGTGGCTGCACCGTGAGCATGGTGTCCACAAACAGCCGGTAGCCGCGCGCCGTAGGTACGCGTCCGGCGGAGGTATGCGGGCTGACAATCAGGCCCAGGTCCTCCAGGTCGGACATTACATTGCGGATGGTCGCCGGTGACAATTCCAGCCCGGATGCTTTGGACAAGGTGCGGCTACCCACCGGTTGCCCATCGGCGATATAGCGTTCAACCAGCGCCTTGAGTAACAACTTGGAGCGATCATCGAGCATCAAAACATTTTAGTGATGTAATTTGCCTATGAACCCCCGCCTGAACCCGCAGTTCCGCCAGGTTGCCATCACCGGCAAATACCTGTCCAGCCACGCTCCGGCCGCGATGGCCGCCTCGCGCGCCACGCTGGACGGGATCGCCCATTTCCTGATGGACCAGGGTTGCGAGGTGGTGCTGGAGACCGACACCGCCGCCAAACTGGGCCTGAGCGGCTATGCGGTGATGGACATTGAAGGCATAGGGCGCCACTGCGGCTTGTGCCTGGTGGTCGGCGGGGACGGCACCATGCTCGGGCTGGGGCGCAGGCTGGCGCCCTTTCAGGTTCCGCTGATTGGTATCAACCAAGGGCGTCTAGGCTTTATCACCGATATTGCGCTGGACCGCTATGCCGAAACCCTGGGCCCCATGCTGGCCGGTGAGTACGAAGTCGATGACCGTAGCCTGATGCAGGCCCAGGTGATGCGCGGTGGGCAATGCGTGTTTTCAGCGCTGGCGATGAACGATGTGGTGGTCAACCGGGGCGCGACTTCGGGCATGGTGGAGTTGCGGGTCGAGGTCGATGGCCATTTCGTGGCCAACCAGCGCGCCGACGGACTGATCATCGCCACACCCACCGGCTCGACCGCCTACGCCTTGTCGGCCGGCGGGCCGATGCTGCACCCTTCCACACCGGGCTGGGTGTTGGTGCCCATTGCGCCGCACACCTTGTCCAACCGGCCTATTGTGCTGTCGCACACCAGCGAAATTGCTATCGAAATCGTCTCCGGGCGCGACGCCAGCGCCAACTTTGACATGCAGTCCCTGGCCACCTTGATGCACGGAGACCGCATTGTGGTGCGCCGCTCGGCGCATGGGGTGCGCTTTTTGCACCCCAAGGGCTGGACTTACTTTGACACCTTGCGCCGCAAGCTGCACTGGAACGAAGGGGGGAGTTAAGCGGTGGGCCTCAAACGCATTGCGCTGCGCGACTTTGTCATCGTTGCCACGCTGGACTTGGAACTGGAGGCCGGCTTTACCGTGCTCACCGGCGAGACCGGCGCGGGTAAATCTATCCTGATTGATGCCTTGCAACTGGCCACCGGCGCCCGCGCCGATGTGGGACTGATACGCGAAGGCGCCCCACGCACTGACGTTTGCGCCGAATTTGATACGCCAGCATCGCTGCTGCCCTGGCTGGCCGAAGCCGGTTTTGACGGCGCGGACAGCTTGCTGTTGCGCCGCAGTCTGGACAGCACCGGTAAAAGCCGGGCCTGGATCAACGGCCTGGCCGCTACCGCGCAGCAACTGCGCTATGTGGGCGAACAGGTGCTCGATATCCATGGCCAGCACGCCTGGCAAAGCCTCACAAGGCCCGATGCGGTGCGCGCCCTGTTGGACGACTACGCGCGCATTTCCACCCGTGCCTTGAGTGCTTCGTGGCAAAGCTGGCGTGCGGTGCAAGCCGCGTACGACCAAGCCCTGCAAGCACAGGACCTGCTGCAACGCGATCGCGAACGCCTGGCCTGGCAGATTGGCGAAGTGGGCAAGCTCAACCCGGGCCCCGATGAATGGGACGACCTCAATGCCGCGCACAGCCGCTTAGCGCATGGGCAAACCCTGCTGGATGCGGCGCACAGCGCCTTGGCGCTACTTACCGACGACGAGCCCTCGGCTTTGCGCGGCTTGCACAGCGCCTTGCAGCAGATCCAAAGCCAAACCCATTTGGATGCCGATTTCCAAGGCCCGACCGAGGTGCTGGCTTCGGCCATCGCGCTGGTGGAGGACGCGGTACACAGCCTGCGCGCCTACCAGCGCCGGGTCGAGCTAGACCCGGCGCAACTGGCCGAGCTCGATGCGCGCTTGGCCCTGTGGATTTCGCTGGCGCGCCGTTACAAACGCAGCCCGCAAGAATTGGCCGCCACGCATGCCGCCTGGAAGCAGGAACTGGCGCAACTGGACGCCGCAGCCGACAGCGCCCATTTGCTAGCGCAGGCGCAGCAGGCCCAAGCCGCTTTTATGGCCGAGGCGCGCAAGGTTTCCAAGGCCCGCCTGCAAGCCGCGCCCAAGCTAGCTGCCGACATCACCCAGGCCATGCAAGGCCTGGGAATGCAAGGCGGGCAATTCCAGGTGCAATTGCAGCCTACCGAGCAAGCGCACCAAAGCGGTTTGGAAGATGTCTTGTTTTTGGTCGTCGGCCACGCTGGTAGCACGCCGCGCCCGGTGGGCAAAGTGGCCTCGGGCGGCGAGCTCTCGCGCATTGCGCTGGCCATTGCCGTGACGGCCAGCCAAGCGGGCGGCGCACAAACGCTGATCTTTGACGAAGTCGATGCCGGTGTAGGTGGTGCCGTAGCGCACACCGTCGGCCGTTTGATGCGCAAACTCGGATGTGACCGTCAGGTGCTTGCGGTCAGCCATTTGCCCCAGGTCGCCGCCTGCGCCGATCAGCACTGGGTAGTGCGCAAACAGCTGCAAGGCGGGCAGACGCTGAGCGAGGTTGCGCCGGTGCAACAAGCCCAACGCGAATCCGAAATCGCGCGTATGCTGGGTGGTCAAAGCAGTTCGGTAACAACTATGGCGCATGCGCGCGAAATGCTGGAGCAAGCCCGTGTCTGAACGCAAACTCGAACTAGTCCTTATCACCGGCATGTCCGGCTCAGGAAAGTCCGTGGCGCTGCATGCCTTGGAAGACGCGGGGTATTACTGCGTGGACAATTTGCCGCCGCCTTTGCTCACGGATTTCATCGCCTTGCAAAGCGGCGAACAGTTCGGGCGCGTGGCCATTGCCATGGATGTGCGCAGTGCTAAGGGCTTGCCGCTGGTGCCCGCGCAACTGGACAAGCTGCGCGCCCAGGGCATAGGCGTCAAAACCTTGTTTCTCGATGCCAACACGGACACCCTGGTGCGGCGCTATTCCGAAACGCGTCGCAAACACCCCTTGTCCCAAACCGATACCCAGCCGGGCGACGAGCGGCGCGCTCTGGCCGATGCGATTGAACTGGAGCGCAGTTTGCTCGCCGATATGCGGGCGCAGTCCTATGTGATTGATTCGAGCATGATCCGCTCGGCCCAACTGCAGGCCTATGTCAAAAGCCTGATCACCGCGCCGGTAGCGCAGCTCACCTTGGTGTTCCAGTCTTTTTCTTTCAAGCGCGGCGTCCCCTCGGATGCGGACTTTGTGTTTGACGTGCGCATGCTGCCCAACCCGCATTACGAAGCGCATTTGCGCGTGCTCAATGGCAGAGATGCGCCAGTGGCCGAATTTTTGCGCGCGCAGCCCGAAGTGCTACTTATGGAGCAGCAAATCGCTAACTTTTTAGATGGCTGGATGGGTGCTTTGGTGCTAGACCATCGCAGCTACGTCACGGTGGCCATCGGCTGCACCGGTGGCCAGCACCGCTCGGTGTATTTGGTAGAACAACTGGCCGCCCACTTCGCGCCGCACTGGGTCACCTTAAAACGCCACCGCGAACTGCAGCCTCAGGCTGAGTTGGACTATTGGGTCTAGCGCTCAAGCCGGCCCTGCGCTTGCCAATAGTTTGCGCACCGGTGCGGGCAAGCCCAGAGTCGGCCAATCAGGGCTGGCAATCCAGCGGCCTTGCAATCCGGGCAAACGGCGGCCCGCAGT
>JBBAPY010000086.1:0-10870 GCA_040400635.1 Rhodoferax sp. | reverse complement strand
CCGCAAATTTGCTGTATTTACCCAGAATGCTGACAAGTTGCCCGTAAATACGTGGCGCGCCGGCCAGGCATTCTTGGTGTTCTAGAAAATCGGGTTCGCCGGTGAAGTTGCCCACTAGGCCGCCAGCTTCGGTGACCAGCAATGAGCCTGCGGCCATGTCCCAGGGTTGCAGGCCGCGTTCAAAAAATCCATCGCAATAACCGGCGGCCACATAGGCCAGGTCCAGCGCTGCGGCGCCGGGGCGGCGTATGCCGGCGGTGCGCTGCATTACTTCGCTGAGCATGGCCAGGTAGCCCTCAAAGTCGTCGCCCTGGCGGAAGGGAAAGCCGGTCGAAATCAAGCAGCCAGTCAGCTCGGTACGTTTGGAAACGCGCAGGCGCCGATCATTGAGAAAAGCGCCGCGCCCTTTGGTGGCGGTGAATAAATCATTGCGCGTCGGGTCATAAACCACGGCTTGCTCAATCTTGCCGCGTACCGACAGCGCAATGCTGACGCAATAGATCGGCAGGCCGTGGATGAAGTTGGTGGTGCCGTCTAAAGGATCGATGATCCAGACAAATTCCGAGTCTTTGGCACCGTGGGTAGAGCCCGATTCTTCCGCGCGAATGCCGTGGCCGGGGTAGGCAGTCAGCAGGGTTTCGATGATCGCTTGTTCGGAGGCATGGTCTACTTCGGTGACGAAGTCATTGGCCAATTTTTGCGACACCCGCACGGACTCAATATCGAGGGCGGCGCGGTTGATGATAGACCCGGCAGCGCGGGCGGCCTTGACGGCCACATTGATCATGGGGTGCAGATTAAGCGACATCGGATTTTGGGGGGAAGAACGGGGATGGCCCGCCCGAACAATGCGGGCGGCAACTGGCGCCGGGGCGGCGACAATAGGGCGATTTTACCGTTGGCGCTTTCTCGTGACCGTTCGCACCCGTTTTGTACTGATCCAGACCAGCCATGCCGGCAATGTGGGCGCAGCCGCGCGGGCCATAAAAACCATGGGTTTTGACGATTTGGTGCTGGTGGCGCCGCGTTGGCCCAACGTGCTGCGGCGCGAGGAAACCATCCAAAGGGCCAGCGGCGCGCTCGATGTGCTGGCCAATGCGCGCATCGTTGCCACGCTGGATGAAGCGCTCGATGGCATGGACCACCTCTGCGCCACCGCCATGACGCCCCGAGATTTCGGGCCGCCCACGCGTACCCCGCGCGAGCACTTCAGCCGCTTTAGGGGCCCAACCCACCCCGCTCTGGCGCCGAGCGCGGCAGAAAACCTACCCCAAGGCATGGCGTTTTTATTCGGTTCCGAACGCTTTGGCATGCGCAATGAAGACGTGTACCGCTGCCATGTGTGCCTCAGTATTCCGACCAATCCACAATTTGGCTCGCTCAATATTGGCGCGGCTTTACAGGTCATTGCCTATGAATGGCGTCTGGCTTTAGGTAGTTTTCCTTTGCCTGGGGCTACGCCGCATAGCGAGCCAGCCGACGCGGCCCAGGTGGCGGGCATGTTGGCGCATTTGCAGGAATCATTGGAGGCGCTGGGGTTCTTGGACCCGCAGGCCCCTAAGAAGCTGATGCCACGCCTAAACCAGCTATTCAATCGCGCATCGGTCACGCAGGAAGAGATCCATATCCTGCGCGGCATAGCCAAAGCGGTGCTGCAGCAATCAGCGCGTGTGCAGGCCATTGAAGGCCCTGGGAGCGCATTAGCAGCCCAGAAGCTAGACTAGCCGCCATGTTTTCCAAAATCCGTTCTGATATCCAATGCATTTTGGACCGCGACCCGGCTGCCCGCAGTACCTGGGAAGTCATCACTTGCTACCCCGGCCTGCACGCCGTCATCTTGCACCGTCCGGCGCACTGGTTCTGGACGCACGGCTTCAAATGGCTGGGACGCTTCACTTCCCATATCTCGCGCTTTCTCACGGGCATCGAGATCCACCCGGGCGCCATCATCGGCGAGCGCGTGTTCTTTGACCACGCCATGGGCACGGTCGTCGGCGAGACCGCCGAAATAGGCGACGGCTGCACGATTTACCAGGGCGTCACTTTGGGGGGTACTTCGCTCTACAAAGGCGCCAAGCGGCACCCCACTTTGGGCAAAGACGTGGTCGTGAGTGCCGGGGCCAAAGTGCTCGGTGGTTTTGAAGTGGGCGATGGCGCCAAGATCGGCAGCAACGCGGTGGTGATCAAGCCGGTGCCCGCCGGGGCCACAGCCGTGGGCATTCCGGCGCGCATTCTCCAAAGCAAGGCCGGCGAAAGCGCCGATGTGGCCGGATCGCAGCCCAAGTTCAGCGCCTACGGAATAACCAATGAGGATGACCCGGTGAGCCAGGCCTTGCGCGGCCTGATCGACAGCGCCTCCAGCCAGGACCAGCAAATTGCGCGCTTGTGGCTGGCGCTGGAAAAAATCTGTCAGCAGCAGCAAATGCAAATGCCCGAAGGCGAGCGCGGCGAGTGCTTTGAGGCCGAGCGCCTCAACCAGCTGGTCGGCAAATAAACGCTATCTAGCTGCCCGTGCGCGGCGGACGTTGCGCATTTTTGGGGCGGAACGCTTTGCACACGCCGTCCACGGTTTCCAGATACGGGCCGCCAATCAAGTCCACGCAATAAGGCACTGCCGCAAAAATGCCGGGCACCTGTACCGCGCCCTTGTCGTCCTTCAGGCCTTCCAAGGTCTGCGCAATCGACTTGGGCTGGCCCGGCAGGTTAATGATCAGGCTTTTGCCCCGTATCACCGCCACCTGACGCGACAAAATCGCGGTGGGTACAAAGTGCAGGCTGATTTGGCGCATTTGCTCGCCAAAGCCGGGCATCACCTTGTGCGCCACGGCCAGCGTAGCTTCGGGCGTTACGTCACGCAGCGCCGGGCCGGTGCCGCCAGTCGTCAGCACCAGGCTGCAATCGGCGTCCACCAACTCAATCAGCGCTGCGCTAATGCCTGCTTCTTCATCCGGTATCAGACGCTCTACAAAGGTAATGGGGTTGTGCAGCGCACTTTGCAACCAATCCTTGAGCGCGGGCAAGCCCAAGTCTTGGTAAACGCCCGCACTGGCGCGATCGCTAATGGATACCAATCCGATACGCACGGGCTCGGGGCCGCTATCCCTATCACTCATACATCTGTTCCGGGGTTGGTGGGTGGCAGCGCGGCATCATCGCTTGCGTTTTCGCCGGCGAGTTGGGCGCGCACCAGTTGAAAAACTTCGCGGTAGGCGCGCCCATGGCGGGGCGCCAGGCCGGGTTTTTCGGGCAGGGCGTCTTTGCGCGCTTGGCGGATCAGGGCGCGCAATTGCTGGCTGTCAGTCTGCGGGCTCAAGTTGATCCATTGGCCCAGCGCATCGTCCTCGGCCAGCAGGCGGTCGCGCCACATTTCGGTCTGGTGTAGGGTCTGGGTTTCCAGCGCCGAGGGCGTGTGCTGCGCGACCAAGGCGGCGCGTATCGCGTCCAGCATGGGCGCTTCCAACTTGCGCATCAGTTTGCCGATAAATTGCATCTGGCGCCGCTTGCCTTCGAAATTACTAATGCGCTTGGCCTCTGCCACCGCCTCCACCAGTTTGTCCGGCAATTGCAGGCGGTTCATGAGTTCGACGCCCAGGGTCAGCAAATCCTCGCCTAATTTTTGTAATTCGGTGCTTTCGCGCTTGAGGTCGGTACGGGTCGCGTCTTCGGTGCCTTTGAGCTCGCGCTTGTATTCCAAGTCCAGCGCGCTGCCCTCCGCAACAAACTGACCTTTAACGAAATAGCCTTTTTTTAGTTTTCTTGACATAGCCAAGTATCATAGCCGCCGCATGAAGAACCCCAAACACTCCCCCCGCCATCGCCCTGACACCCCGCTTGCCGGATTTGCCTACAGCCGCGATTTCTTTGCATCCCGCGTTGATCTCAGCCTCAAAACCGCTAAAAAGCTCGGTGCCAGTGACGCTGCTGCCGAAGTCTCGGAGTCTTGTGGCCTAAGCGTTTCAGTGCGCAATGGCGAGCTAGAAAACGTCGAACGCAACCGCGACAAATCGCTGGGCGTTACGGTGTATTTGGGCCAGCGCCGGGGCAATGCCAGCACCTCTGATTTTTCCGATGCCGCCATCGCGCAAACCGTGCGCGCCGCCTACGACATAGCGCGTTTCACTGCCGAAGACCCGTTTGCCCGCCTGCCCGAATCGCGTGACGTGTGCCCTGAAAGCCAACGCTCGCGCGAACTGGATTTATTCCATCCCTGGAACGTGCAAAGCGACGAGGCAGCGCAAATCGCCCTGGCCTGCGAAGCTGCCGCCATGACGGTGGACAAACGCATCAGCAATAGCGAAGGCGCTGCGGTGTCGGCGCAGCAATCGCATTTTTTTACCGCACACACCAATGGCTTTCGTGGCGGCTACGCCAGTTCGCGTCATTCGTTATCCGTATCGCCGATTGCCGGCAAAGGCAAAGACATGCAGCGCGACGGCTGGTACAGCTCTATGCGCAAAGCTTCCGAACTGGCTTCGCCCGAAGCGGTGGGCCGTTACGCCGCCGAGCGCGCGCTCAGCCGCCTCAAGGCCCGCAAAATCGCCACCACCGAATGCCCGGTCTTGTTCGAGTCTCCCATGGCCGCAGGCCTCTTGGGTACTTTTGTCCAAGCCGTCAGCGGCGGTGCGCTGTACCGCAAAAGCTCTTTCCTGCTCGACAGCCTGGGCAAGCGCGTGTTCCCCGCGCATCTGGATATTTTTGAAGACCCCTTTGTGCGCGGCGGCAAAGGCAGCTCGCCGTTCGACGACGAAGGCGTGCGCGTGCGTGCCCGCCAAGTGGTGGAGCGTGGCCGCGTCATGGGCTATTTTCTAAGCAGCTACACCGCGCGCAAGCTGGGCATGCGCACCACGGGCAATGCCGGTGGCTCGCACAACCTGGTGCTGAGCTCGCGCCACACCCGGCCCGGCGACGATTTGCCGGCCATGATCCGCAAACTCGGGCGCGGCCTTTTGGTCACCGAACTCATGGGGCAGGGCGTCAACTATGTGACCGGCGACTACTCGCGCGGGGCCAGTGGCTTTTGGGTGGAAAACGGCGAGATCGCCTACCCGGTGCATGAAATCACCATCGCCGGGAACATGAAAGACATATTCAAAGGCATCGAAGCCATAGGCGCAGACACGTACAACTACGGCGCCAAAACCGTAGGCTCCATCCTGGTCAACCGGATGATGGTGGCTGGTTCGTAAGCAAGCGCTGCCTCGGTGCGCGCAATGACGGGTTCGGGCTTGTGCAGCCCTTCCTTAAGCGCTTAAGGCAGCTTTGACCGCCGCAGACACCGCAGACATTTCTGCTTTGCCTGCCAGTTGTGCCTTTGCCAGACCCATCACCTTGCCCATATCGCCAGGGCCGCTAGCGCCGGATTCGGCCACGATGGCGCGCACGGCAGTCAGCACTTCATCGGCGGACATGCGTTGCGGCAAATAGGCTTGCAGCACCACGATTTCAGAGGCTTCCTTGTCCGCCAAATCCTGGCGCTGTGCTTTTTCATACGCGGCGACTGAATCCTTGCGCTGCTTGATTAGCTTGTCCACCAGTCCGATCACGGCGGCATCGTCCAGCACTACGCGCTCATCCACTTCTTTTTGCTTGCACGCGGCCAGCAGCAGGCGGATGGTGCCCAGGCGCTCGCTGTCTTTGGCGCGCATGGCGGTTTTCATGTCTTCGGTTATTTGGTCTTTCAGGGACATGGTGTTCTCCAAGAGGATGCGAGTCGCAATGAAAAAAAGCCCACCGAGGGTACTCGGGCGGGCTTCGGGGCGGGCGGGCGGCTGGTGGGCCGACACACCCGGCAACACGGTTTGTGGCGCATTGCATTCAGCGGCGAACCGCTGGAATCGGGTTTAAAACAGTTTCTTGGGCAACTGCATGCTGCGGATGCGCTTGTAGTTGCGCTTCACTGCGGCTGCTTTTTTGCGCTTACGAATGGCGGTGGGCTTTTCGTAGAACTCGCGGGCGCGCAAGTCTGTCAGCAGGCCCAGCTTTTCGATAGTGCGCTTAAAGCGGCGCAGGGCAACGTCAAAGGGTTCGTTTTCTTTTACACGGATCGTGGTCATTACGTAATGGTGTCCAAAAGGTGCCGACGATGCACTCGGGGGAAGATCGGGCCTCCCAAGTCATGTACAGCGAAATTCCCCGCAAAAATGGTGATCAGGCAGCGGGGGTTTGCCAGCAAAGCCTAGCATTATATCCTTGCCGCAGAGGCTTTTCGCCCAGACTATGGGGATTTAAGCCCGCAGCCCGCCGATCAGGCCGTGGCCGCTGGCAGGCTGGACAGCGCGCGGGCACAGGCGTAGGCGCTGGCCCAGGCCCACTGGAAGTTGTAGCCGCCCAGCCAGCCGGTCACATCCACCACCTCGCCTATGAAATACAGGCCGGGCTGGCTCGACTCCATGCTCTGGCCCGACAAAGCCGTGGTCGCCACGCCCCCGGCAGTGACTTCGGCCTTGCGGTAGCCCTCGGTGCCGTCGGGCGCAATATCCCAGCGCGCCACCCGTTCGCCCAGGGCGCTCAGCACCTTGTCCGGCAAGTCATTGATGCCGCGCTCCAGGCTGGCAGGCGGCAGGCCGCTGCCCGCCACCCAGGTGTCGGCCAGGCGGCTGGGCAGCAAATCGGCCAGCACCGTGGCCAGGCGCTTGCGCGAGGCACTGGCTTTGGCGTCCAGCAGATGGGCGGTGGCGTGGTGCTCCGGGCTCAGGTTCAGGCGGATGGGGCTGCCCTCGCGCCAGTAGCTGGAAATTTGCAGCACCCCCGGCCCGCTCAGGCCCCGGTGAGTGAACAGCAGGTCTTCGGCAAACTGCATACCGGTCTTCTTCTCGCCCGTGGCAATCTGCACCGGCAGCGACAGCCCGGCCAGGGCCGCAAACGGCGCCCACACCTCGGGGCTGAAGGTCAGCGGCACCAGGGCAGGGCGGGCGGGCACCAGCGGCAGGCCAAACTGCTTGGCGATGCGGTAGCCAAAATCCGTAGCGCCAATTTTGGGAATAGACAAGCCGCCGGTGGCGATCACCAGCGCGCGCGCCTGCACCGTGCCGCGCGCGGTGTCGATCTGGTAGCGCATGCCACCCTGCGCGCCGTCGCTGTAGCGCACCGCCGCCACCGCGCAGCCCTGCCAGCGCATCACGCCGCCTTTGTCGCACTCAGCCAGCAGCATGGCGATCAGGTCTTCTGCCGAGCGATCGCAAAACAACTGGCCTTTGTGCTTCTCTTGAAAGGCGATGCCGTGGCTTTTGACCAGAGCCACAAAATCTTGAGCCGTGTACCGCGCCAATGCCGAGCGGCAAAAGCGCGGGTTCTCGCCGAGGAAGTTGGCAGCGGTGGTGCCGGTGTTGGTGAAATTGCAGCGCCCACCGCCCGAGATGCGGATTTTTTCGGCCACTTTGTCGCTGTGGTCCACCAGCAAGACCTTTTGGCCCAATTGCCCGGCGACGCCCGCGCAAAACAGGCCAGCGGCACCGGCGCCAACGATGACAACATCAAACATTTCCATGCGCCGATTGTCGCCCGCCTGCTGCACCGCAGGCAGGCGCGGGGCTTAGGCCTTGATTGGCAGGCTGAGTAAACGCTGGCCATACTGCCGAGTCGTGTGTCGCTCCATTGCGCTAAAAACCAATTCAATAACGTTAATCGTTACAAATTTGAAGTTATAGTGAATACATCGTACCCGCTGGCAAACCTAACGAGAGCGGGTGGACTGCAAAGAAGGAGTGCCGGGTTTCATGGAAGATTTATACCTGTACGAGAAAACAGCGTGTGGCCGTCCAAACCATGCGGCAAAAAGTTTGCAGTCATTTCAACAACAAGATGTATCGACTATGCCCGGATGTATCCACCGGGTTTTGCGGTCTAAATTACGTTAGGCGTCACAGGAGAAACCTTGCTCGCACTCATCCCGATGGAAGCAGCCGCATTCGCTACCTTCTCCGAAGTGGCTTCCGACAACTATGCGAAAGACAACGTTGCAAACGGACGCTGGAACGCCTCCGATGCGCCGACTCTCGCAAGAGAAGAAACGAAGAGGTTGCTGCCCGAAGGCGAGAAAACTGCTGATAACTACTTGTTCGTGTTGCGAGACTCTCATCTCAACGCTGAGGTCGGCTATCTTTGGTATGGGACCCTGGTGCGCGGGACCAAGAAGATCGCCTTTCTCAATCAGATCTACATCCACGGTCAGTTTCGCGGCCGGGGCTATGGTCGCCAGGCCATGCATGCGTTCGAGACAGAAGCACTCACGACTCAGCACAACACCCTGGCATTGAATGTGTCTGCAATCAACGCCCCTGCCCGGCGTCTGTATGAAGCCACGGGCTACAGCGCATCGAGCCTCATGATGCTCAAGGACCTGCAGCGCAGTGACGCCTAACCCCTTGCTCAACCTGAGAGCCAACGGCATGCCACAAAGCCCGCGCCACAGTGCAGGTGTGCATTATCTGTGGTGCGGGCTTTGCGTCACGCCGTTGTCTCCAGGTTAGCTCGAACGTTGAGGCTGTAAAAAAACCTCACGCAGACCCACATTGCGGTCTACCGCAGGCCAAGGTAAAACGTTGTGTATTCATCTCAATGAATCAGTAAAACCATGGCCCGCTACAAACCGTAAGACCTCAACAGCCTGCTGCTACCCGTGGTCTTGTCTGAGCAAATTGTCCCCGGCACTTTCGCCTTCGCACTGAACTACCTGGTCGATCACGAACTCGATCTCAAACCCTTGGATGCCCGGTTCAAGAACGATGAAGTCGGAGCCAGTGCGTACGACCCTCGCGTCATGCTCAAGATCGTCTTGCTGGCCTACAGCCAGGGCCTGATCTCCAGCCGCGCCATTGAGCAAGCCTGTGTGCGCAATGTCCAATTCATCGCCATCAGCGGCGACAGCCAACCCAGCCACACCCACATCGCCAAGTTTGTGGCCAACCTGGGCGATCAAATCAAACCCCTGTTCGGCCAAGTGCTGATGACCTGTGATGCCCAAGGCCTGATCGGGCGCGACATGTTCGCCATCGACGGCGTCAAGCTGCCCTCCAACGCCAGCAAAGAGCACAGTGGCACCCATGCCGAACTGCGCCACCGCGCTGACCGTCTGGACAAAGCTGCCGACAAGATACTGGCCCTGCACCAGGCCCAGGACAAGCAAGGCAGTGACGAGGCTTTGGAGCCCAAGCGCCAAGCCCATATGCAGGCACTGCGAAAGGAAGCGGCACGTACCCGGGAGTTTTTAGCCAGCAACCCCAAACGCAAGAACCGCAAAGGCGAGGAACTCAAGACCAACGTCACCGATTCTGAGAGCGCCAAGATGGCCACCAGCAAAGGCGTCATCCAGGGCTATGCGGCACAGGCCGCAGTGGACAGCAGCCACCAAGTGATCGTAGCGGCCGATATCATTGGCTCAGGCTCTGAACAGGCCATGCTCTTGCCCATGATTGAACACAGCCAGCCCTACCGCGAGGATCACACCTTGATTACAGCCGATGTGGGTTACCACAGCGATGCCAACATCAAGCAGCCTAAGGACAACAACATCCCCGCGCTGATTGCCGACAACCAGATGCGCAGCCGCGATGAGCGCTTTGAGGCTCAAGACAAATACAAAGACAAACCCGACCCGCTGTCCGAGAAGAAGACCACAGGGCAACCCAAAGAGGTCAAACGCTTTGGGCCTAAGGACTTTGAGTTCAACGACGACAACACGGCCACTTGCCCTGCGGGCAAGTTAATGACCAGTCCAGGCACCATCCACACCACCACCAGTGGCTTGCACTGCCAGACCTACACCGCCAAAGCAGTGGACTGCGATGCTTGTGCGATGAGCAAGCAATGCCTCAAAGGGACACTTAAACCCAATGATGGGCGGGGCCGCCAGGTCACGCGCTTTGAACCCAAAGTCAAAGACCTGGCCCACCCCAGCGAACGCATGCGTCAGGCGATTGACTCACCCAAAGGGCGCCGGCTTTAAAGCCAGCGCATTGGCACGGTGGAGCCGGTGTTTGCCAACATCCGGCACAACAAGCGCCTGACTCGCTTGAACCACCGCGGTCGGGCCAAGGTCAACACGCAGTGGAATCTGTACTGCATGGTGCATAACATTGAGAAGCTGGCAAAGAACGGATATGCGCAGTAGGGAAAGTGCAAGGTCAAAGACCGTTTTAGAGGTCCAACATGCCGATCAGGTCAAGAAATGCGGCACACTTCGCTGATGAAGCAGAAATTCCTGGTGAAAAATCTGAGAGATCCCAAGGCCGGACTTCGGTCGGTTGGAAATCGGGTATTTTTACAACCTCGTTAGACGTCATGAAATTTACTTGCGTTTAGTTAGCGTTTTTGCTAACATAAAATATGGCGTTTGAAATTCAATACTTCCATGAGCGCGTTTACGCAGAGGTGCAGTCATGGCCAGTTGACGTCTTGGCCGACTATGCGCGCTTGGTGGAACTTCTCACGGAGCATGGGCCGAGTCTTCGCCTGCCACATTCACGCGCCTTTGGTGACGGGTTGTTTGAGTTGCGTCCGCGCGGGCGATCGGGCATTGGTCGGGCGTTTTATTGTTTTTTGATGGGCAAGAGAGTAGTCGTTCTGCATGCGTTTATAAAGAAGTCGCAGCAGACCCCTGACAAGGAATTGAATATGGCACGAAAGCGCCTGAAGGAAGTGATGCATGGCTGACTTGAAGTACAAACCGGTTCCTCATAATCACGCTGAATTTTTGGCGGCGGCAAGGCAGCGCCCGGGATTTAATGATGCCTACGACAGCCTTGAACTCGAATACACCGTTGCAACCCAGATGCTCAAAGCGCGTGCGAAAGCCGGCTTGACGCAAGACGCAGTCGCAGAGCGTATGGGTACAACAAAGAGTGCAATTTCGCGCTTGGAGGCTGCCGGTCGG
>JBBAPY010000085.1:0-10978 GCA_040400635.1 Rhodoferax sp. | reverse complement strand
CGCCACCGCTGCGGTCGGATATGAAGGATCCCTGCCCGGGCCGGCGCTTGATCACCCGTTCGTCCACCAACTGGCGCAACGCCCGCTGGATGGTCCCCAAGCTGAGCGGCAGCACCTGGGCCAGTTCCTGCTCGTTAGGCAGGCGGGTGCCCGGCTCGAATTGCCCGCTGGCGACCGCATGCAGCACCGCGTCATGCAAAGCGGTGTACTTGGGCAGCCCGGGACGACTGAAGCGCTCGAGCAGCTGCGAGAGATCAATTGCGTTCATGACCGTATTCTCCCGTACCCGGGCAGTGGGAGGGTGTCGGGAGGGTTGACGATGCGATAAATCCCAATTACTATATAGCTTTATTGTAATGCAGGATTTTCATGCGCACGTCTTCAACGCCCCGCAACGTCGTCGTCATCATGTCCGACGAGCACAACCCCAAGATCATGGGCTGTGCCGGCCACCCCATCATTTCCACTCCCAACCTCGATGCGCTGGCCGCTCGCGGCACGCGCTTCACCTCGGCCTACACCACCAGCCCGGTCTGCGTGCCCGCGCGCGCGGCATTCGCGCTGGGCAAGTACATTCATCAGATCGGATTCTGGGACAACGCTGACGCCTATGACGGCTCGCAGCCGAGCTGGCACCACGTGCTGCGCGAGAGCGGCCACGAGGTTGTATCCATCGGCAAGCTGCACTTCAACAAGTCAGGCGACGATCACGGTTTTTCGGAAGAGCAGATTCCCATGCATATCCTGGACGGCAAGGGCGACCTGCTCGGACTTGTTCGCGAGGACCTGCCGCGCCGCGGCGGCGCGAAGAAGATGTCAGCTATGGCGGGTCCCGGCGAATCCACTTACACCCTATACGACCGTGACATCTGCGCCCGAGCACAAGTGTGGCTGCGCGAAAACGCGACGCGACAGCACAACAAGCCCTGGATTCTGTTTGTGTCCTTTGTTGCGCCGCATTTTCCGCTGACGGCGCCGCCGGAACACTATTACCGGTACTTCAACCAAAAGCTGCCAATGCCCAAGCTCTACGCGCGAGAGGAACGTACCCGGCATCCCTACCTGGAAGACTACCGCAACAGTTTTTGCTATGACGACTACTTTGAAAGCCCCGCCGACGTGCATCGCGCACTCTCCGGCTATTTCGGCTTAGTCAGTTTCTTCGACGAGCACGTGGGCAAGATCACGCGGGTGATGGGCGAACTCGGGCTGGATGACACGACCGACGTCATCTACACGAGCGACCACGGCGACAATCTCGGCGCACGCGGACTGTGGGGCAAGTCAACCATGTACGACGAAATCGCTGGCGTGCCGCTGATTGCGGCCGGCCCAAGCTTCCCCAAGGGCAGGGTGATCGATACGCCGGTGAGCCACGTCGATGCCTTCCCGACCATCATCGAGTTGGCGGGAGAATCCTTCGAGGCGGTGAAGGACAACCACCCCGGCGCCTCGCTTGTGGACCTCGCCAACGGTGCTCGGCCGGAGCGCACGGTCCTGAGCGAATACCATGGCATGGGCTCGAGTACCGGTGCTTACATGGTGCGGGTGGGCAAATACAAGTACGTACATTACGTCAAGTACGAGCCCCAGCTGTTCGACTTGGCGCAAGACCCGGACGAAATCCACGACCTCTCGGCCAATACCGAGATGGCAGCCGTGCTGCAGGAGTGCCGTCAGAAGCTGTTCGCCATGCTCGATCCGGTGGAAGTGGACGAGCGCGCCAAGGCTAGGCAGGCCGAACTGCTTGCTGCCAACGGTGGCCGCGAGGCCGTCATCGCCCGCGGCGACTTGGGCTTTACCCCAGCGCCGGGAGTGGTCGCAACTTTCCAGTGAGCACCTCGGACAGGCTTTTGCGCGCAAGGGCGTTGCCTAGGCAGCACGATTACCCGGCGCATTTGTAGTTCAACCTTAAGTTACAAAGGAAACCCAGTATGAAACGCCTTTTTTCCATCGTACTCGTCGCGCTTGCAGCCGGCCCGGTTTCGCTTGCCCAAGCCCAGTCTTGGCCGAGCAAGCCGCTACGCCTGGTCGTTGCCTATCCTGCCGGTGGTGGCCTTGATCTCGTCGCCCGCACCGTGGCCCAGCGCCTGTCCGAGCAGCTCAAGCAGTCAGTCGTGGTGGAGAACAGGGGCGGGGCCAGCGGTTCGATCGGAGCCGACCTCGTCGCGAAGTCCGCACCCGACGGCTACACGCTGCTGATGGCGTCGCCAACCGAAGTCGTCGTCGGCCCGGCGGCCGGCCAGAAAATTCCATACGACCCCGAAGCTGATCTCACGCCCGTGGCACTGGCCGGCGAAACCCCGCTGGTGTTAGTGACTCATCCGTCTACTCCGGGCAAAGACTTGGCTTCGTTTGCGGCTTATGCCAAGAGCAATCCAGGAAAGCTCAGCTACGGAACGCCGGGCAATGGTAGTTCGATGCAGTTTGCCGGCGAATCGTTCAAAGCTGGCACCGGCGCATTCATCCTGCACATTCCCTACCGTGGCGCAGCGCCGGCGATCAACGACGTGCTGGGCAACCAGATTTCCATGGCCATCGTCGGCATGCCGCCTGTGGTTCCGCATGCCAAATCAGGAAAGCTTAGGGTCTTGGCCGTCACAACGTCGAAGCGTTCGGCCTTAATGCCTGACGTACCGACGGTAGCGGAAATGCCTGGCATGCGCGACTTCCGGTTCAGCAACTGGATGGGAGTCTTCGCTCCAGCCGGGACGCCGGCCCCGGTGATTGAACGCTTGGGTGCCGAGATCGCCAAAATGATGCAGGAGCCGGCCACGCGCGAGCGGCTGCTGGCCGCCGGCGTCGAGCCGATGGGGCTCGACGGCAAGGAGTTCAATAGCTTCCTAGTGGCCGAACGCAAACGCTACGGCACCGTGGCCAAGGAGCGCGGCATCAGGTTCGAGGAGTAACCACCCGGTTAGGAGCGAATCTAACGGGATAGTTGCTCCTTTTCGAAACCGCAGGGCAGATTGGAATTTGTTCCGATTCTGTCGCGTTGGCGGTCAAGTCGACCACACGACTATGCTGAGCGCTTTGACTGAAAAGGTTTGAAACGAGTTGCTGGCTACCAAAGGAACGCGCTTCACAATCGATGCCGTTCTGGCGTGCATCCGTTGGTAAGCGGCATATCCGTTGAGCTAGCGCCATCGGGAAGAAATTATTGCCGCGATCTAAACGTGCTTGTCGACCACTATTCAATTAACCGCTGGGCAATCCGGGGCCGTTACTAGAAAAGGTGTCTCGCAAGCACAAACGCCCGGTTGGCGGCAACTGGTGCGTGGACGAAACTTACATCAAAGTCAAAGGCGCCTGGAAATATCTCTACCGTGCTGCGAATAAAGAAAGCAAGAAGGCCGACTTTCTGCTGACTGCTAAGCGTGACAAGGCCGCAGCCATGCGCTTCTTTGACAAAGCCATGAAGGCCAACAGCGCTCGCTAGAAGGTCACGATGGACAAGAGCTGCGCCAACAAGGCGGCCATGGATGAGATCAATGCCAGAGCTGAAATTCCGGTCATCGTGGGACAAGTGAAGTACCTCAACAACATCGTGGAGCAAGACCATCGGACCATCAAGGGGCTCACTAAGCCGATGCTCAACTTCAAGTCATTTTGCGCCGCCAAATGCGTCTTGACCGGCATCGAGTTGATGCACATGATTCGTAAGGGGCATCCTTTCTAACATTCCGACATCCTTTGTGATAGCTGATCGGTTGCGGCGCAATCGATTTGTCAATTCGTTAATGGTCCTACGCCATCCCGATGATCGGCAGCCGCTCCTTGCATACGGCCCCGGGCCGTGCGCGAATCATGTCCAGCGCTTCCCCGCGCATTACCACGGCGGACGAATCGTCGAAGAGGTTGCGCATCTCATCCGGGTCTTCGCGCAGGTCGTACATCTCACCGGCGCCACTTCGCATCTCCACCGTGCACTTCCAGTCCTTCGTGCGCACGGTGTGCAGTTCCAGCGGCACACCGCAGCGGGCCTCGTTCACGTACCACTCGGAGTAGGCGACGTCACGCGTCTCCTCGCCCTTGGCCACGCGCAGCAGGCTTCGGCTCTGTGCGGCAGGGTCGAGTTCAGTGCCTGCCACTTGCGCGAAAGTCGCAGCGATATCCAGCGTGGACACAGGATCATCAATGCGTGCGCCCACTGGAATCCCTGGGCCCTTCATGATCAGGCCCACGCGCAGCAGACCCTCGTACGCAGTCGGCCCTTTAAGGTAGAGGCCGTGGTCGCCCAGCAGGTCGCCGTGGTCCGTTGAATAGACCACGAGCGTGTTGTCTTCTAGGTTCAGGTCGCGCAGCGTGGAGAGGATGCGGCCCACGCTATGGTCGATCAGCGAAATCATCCCGTAGTAGTTGCTCGTCATGTCGCGCAACTGCGCTTCGCTCTGGTCGGACGCACGCGACAGCGTGCTGCGGAACTTGCGCGACTCCTCGTCGCCACCCGCTGGCGGACGCTCCAGCGAAGCCTTGTGCCACCAGGGGCGGTTGTCTAGGTCTTTCCAGGGTGCACGCGGCAGTTCCACCTCGTCGGGATGATGCAGTTCGGACCAGGGTTCGGGGCAGTCAAAGGGATGATGCGGGTCGGGCAGCGACACCCACATGCAAAAGGGCTTGCTCACATCACGCGAACGGAGGTAGTCGATCGACCGGTCCGCACACCACGTGCTGGAATGCCAAGCCACTGGCAGAGCGGAAGACCAAGTCTGCGCTGCGCCCGGGTTCGGCCGCGTGGCCGCCTTCCACAAGTCAAACACTTCCTGCGGCACGCCGCGCGAATACAGCCAGCGCTCGTAATGCCGACCCTGAAGTGGATCGCCAGGCGGCTGGTGTGGAAAGATGTGGCCGAGCGAACTTAGCTCCACATGCTTGAAGCCCATGTAGGGGCCCGTCCACGACATCGGGTACTGCTCGCTGCTCTTCAGACATTCGGCGCTCCCGGTGGACGCGAAGGTATTGGCCGTGGCAAAGTGAGCCTTACCGATGAAGGCCGTGTCGTAACCCACCTTGTCCAACGCACCGGCAAAGCCGCGCTGCCCCACCTCGGTCGGTAGGTCGATGCCGTTGTCGATCACGCCGTGCGTCAGCGGCAGCATACCTGTGAGTATGGATGCGCGCGAGGGCTGGCATACCAAGTTAGGCGTGATACACGAGGTGAAGTGCGTGCCTTCCTTCACCATGCGGTCCAGGTGCGGCGTCTTCACGCGGCGTCCTGCAAAGCCGTAGCAATCAGCCCGCTGCTGGTCAGACGTGATGAAAACAATGTTGAGAGGCTTGGTGGATGGCGTCATGCGCGGGTCTCCGGTGGCGGCGTTGAACATGAGGGATCACACCTTGTAGTCGAAACGCGGCGAGCGCTTTTCCTTCAGCGAGGCTAGGCCTTCCTTCAATTCCGGCCCGTTGAAGGAAAGGATCTCAAGCGCGGCCGAGTTGTCAAATGACGGGCCTGCCATGCGCAGCCAGTTGTTAAGCGCGTGCTTGCTCCAGCGAATGGGGCGCTGTGCGCCGCGCGCCAGACGCTCGGCAACCTTCACCGATTTCGCTTCCAGTTCATCATCCTCCACGCACAGCGATACCACGCCTATGCGCTCAGCTTCTTCACCGGAAAGCGGCTCGCACGTCAAAATGTAGTACTTGGCCTTGGCCATGCCACACAGCAACGGCCAGATGAGCGCTGCATGGTCGCCTGCGGCAAGACCCAGGCGGGTGTGGCCGTCGATGATCCGCGCCGTTTTCGCGGCGATGGACACATCAGCGAGCAGCGCGGCGGCCAGCCCGGCGCCCACCGCTGGGCCATGGATCGCCGAGACAATGGGCTTGGAGCAGTTGATCATGTTGTAGCAAAGCTCGCGGAATTCCTTAAGGGCTGCGGCCTGCATGCTGTAGTCATTCATGATGCGTTCGATCATGCTGAAGTCGCCGCCAGCCGAGAAAGCGGCGCCAGCGCCGCGAATGATGGCGACATTCACGTCGGGATCTTCGTCCACGATTTTCCAAACATTGGTGAGTTCACCATGTGCCTCCCAGTTCAGTGAGTTCATGGTTTCGGGGCGGTCCAGTGTGATGCGCAGCACGCGCTCGGCGGGACGGTCAAACTTGAGGTAGGTAAAGCCGGCGTATCGATCGTTCATGGAAGTTTCCTTGGGTGGTTGGTAAATGCGTGTCAGGCCGCTTCTTGCGTCACGAGTCTGCGGGTGGTGGGCGGGATGAAAATTTGCTGGTAGTAAAGTGCTTCGCTGCTGCCGGCGATCTGCCGAACGATGTCCATCTGCGCGATCAGGGCACCTTCGGGTAGGCCCATGTGCTGCGCAATCTCGCGGGGCGCCTCCACCAGCATCAACGTCTGGCTCATGGCACCGGGGGGCACCTTGGCCTCCAGGGCGAACAGCGTTTTAAAATTGGTGCCGGCGAGTTCTGCCGCAGAGCGGGAGGCCAGCCCCGTGAAGCGGTCGCCGTCGAAATAAAAACGGTTGAAGACGTCGAACTCGTCATTGACGGTGAGCACGCGGTCCAGCTCAATAATGCTCGCCCCTGTCGTGAAATGGCGGCTCCAGAATCCTTTGCGTGGCCGGGCTCGACGGCCCACCACTCGCGAGAAAACCGGCAGTATTGTGGTGTCGTCATCATCCAGAAAGCGGCAGTGCGCCACGTCGTCAATGCGGTGCGGGGCCGTCGCCACAAAGCTGCCACTGCCTTGCTGGCGCCGTACCACACCTGCCTCAGTCAGATCGCGCAGCGCCTGCTGTACGGTGCCCATGCTCAGGCCCATGGCAGCAGTGAGATCGGTCTCGGGAGGCAGGCGATCGCCAGCAGTCCAGTGCCCCGCGTGGATGCTGTTGAGGATGGCCAGGCGCAACTGCGTGTGCTTGGCCAGGGTGTCACCATTTTTTCCAATGCGTTGCATGACCCGGGCAAGCTTGCGCAGCTTTGCGGGATCGGCGGGCGTTTTGGTTTTCATGGTTCTTTAAATGAGCGAATTTGACAATTCTAAATACTATAGAGTATTATGAAAAAAATTGAAAGTGTTTATGGCTCTTGACTTTTCTTTTTCACCGGAACACGAGGCGTGGCGCTCGCATGTACGGGATTTCGCGCGCCGTGAGTTGCAGCCTCACAGCCGCCGGTGGGACGAGGAAGGTCATCTCCCGCGCGATGCCATTCGCAAAATGGCAAGTGCCGGTATTTTGGGTGTCATTGGCAAACCCGAACTCGGCGGCCAGGGGCGCGATTACGTGAGTCTGGGCATCGCCATCGAGGAGCTTGCTGCAGCTGACGTGAGCTGCGCGCTCATTGCATGGCAGCAGGCAACGCATGCACATTTCTTTCCCGGCTGGGGGGACGACACGGTGCGCGCGGTCTATGCGGGCGAGTGCGTCGTGGCACTCGCCACGTCCGAGGAGAACGCGGGCTCTGACCTCTCAGCCATCGAAGTCACGGCGGTGGAGGACAACGGGCACTACGTGATCAACGGCAGCAAGATCCACGTCAGCACCGTGCCGGGAGCGGACATTCTTGCGGTGTCGGCAAAGATCGCTACCCCCGACGGCGACAAGCCCAAAATGGTACTGCTGCGCGTGCCGACCAACCTGCCGGGCATCTCTACCTCGGTCATGGAGCAGATGGGTGCGCGGGCGCACATGCTGGGCGAGGTGCATTTTGACAACGTGCGCGTTCCGGTAAAAGCCACCTTGGGGGGTGCGGGTGACGGCAAGGCCATCATGTACGCGCGTTTTAACGTATCGCGCTGCCTCTCCCCGCTGGCTGCGCTTGGCGCTGCAAGCGCAGTGCTGCGCGAGACGATTGATTTTTCAAAGAAGCGCATCGTCTACGGCCGCCCTATCGCAGTCAACCAGTCAATCAGCTTTCCACTGGTGGAGCATCACGCGAAGATCGAGGCTGGTCGGCTGCTCGCCTACCGCGCGCTGGTCGCCAATGACCATGGCGAAGATGCGACAGCCGACGCCGCGATGGCCAAATGGTTCGGTATCTCTACGGGCGTTTCAGTCATCCAGGATTGCCTGCAGATGTTCGGTGCCAACGGTTACCTTCGCGACAACGGCATCGAGCAGCGCCTGCGCGATGTCTATTCATTCCTTTTTACCGGAGGAACCCTCAACATCATGAAACTGATCCTGGTACGCCAACTTCTGGGCGCTGAATATGCAGGGCTTCGCCAATGAGCGGCCCATTGACCGGTTATCGCGTGCTGGAACTCGGCTCCACAGTGGCCGGGCCGTTTTGCGGCAGGCTGCTTGCCGATTTTGGCGCGGAGGTAATCAAGATCGAGCCACCGGAGGGTGACCCGGTGCGCACCATGGGCAAGCATGTCGACGGCAAGTCGCTTTACGCCGCGAGTATTTTGCGCAACAAGCAGTTGGTCGCGTTGGATCTGCGCAAGCCAGACGCTCGCAACGTGGTGCGCAGACTGGCCGCCCAGTGCGATGTGGTGGTGGAGAACTTTCGCCCTGGCACTCTGGAGAAGTGGGGCATCGGGTACGAGCAACTGCACGCGGACAACCCGGGTCTGGTGATGGTTCGCATCAGCGGCTTTGGCCAGAGCGGCCCGTACAGTGAGCGGCCCGGCTACGGATTCCTTGGGGATGCCGTCGGCGGTATGCTGCACATCAACGGCTATCCCGACCGACCGCCGGTGCGCGCGGCGGTGCCCGTGACAGACATGGTGACGGCGCTTTACGGCGCATTCGGCGCAGTCATGGCACTGCTTTCGCGCGGCAAGACAGGCCAGGGCCAGATCGTTGATGCTGCGCTTTATGAAAGTTCGTTCAGCCTGATGGAGTCCCATGTGCCGGCCTACGAAAAACTGGGGCACGTCGCCATGCGCGCCGGCTCCAGACTGCCGGGCAGCACGCCCAATAATCTTTATCCAACGGCAGATGGTGGATTCATCGCGATGGCCGCATCGAGCGATGCGGTGTTCAAGCGTCTTGCTGTGGTCATGGAGCAACCCGAGCTCGCAGCCGACCCGCGCTTTGTCGGGGCGATAGACCGGGTGCAGCACCAGGACGCGCTGGACGCAATCATTGGCCAATGGACCAGCGGCTTTGTGCTGGGCGAGTTGGAGCCGATGCTGCAGACGCGCGATGTTCCTGCATCGCGCGTTTTCACCATGGCCGATATCTTTCGTGATCCGCATTTCGCGGCGCGCGGCACGATCACACACGCGTCGGACCCGGTCCTAGGCAGCATCGCCATGCCGGCGCCAGCACCGCGCCTGTCCGGCACACCGGGTGAGGTGCGGCATGCGGGTGGCGATGTGGGTGCAAACACGGTTGAAGTCCTGCGCACCATCGGGCGCATGAGCGAGGGTGAGATCAAGGCGCTGCTGGACAACGGCGCCGCCTTTGACCTGACCCACACACGCGGCCTGGTGCCACACCCCAAGGAGAACCCTGAATGAAGCCTAGCAACGTCCTCTTTATCTTTTCCGACGAGCATGACCCGCGTTACATGGGCAGTTCAGGCCATCCCTTCGTCAAGACGCCCAACCTGGACAAACTTGCGGCGCGCGGTACACGATTCACCAACGCCTGGACGCCATGCCCGGTCTGCGTGCCGGCGCGCGCGAGCCTGGCCACGGGCCGTTATGTCCACGACATAGGCTACTGGGACAATGCTATTGCCTACGAGGGCCGCGTACCTGGCTGGGGTCACCGCATGCAGCAGGCGGGTCACCGTGTTGAGGCGATCGGCAAGCTGCACTACCAGGACGAAAAATCCCCGACCGGCTTCGACCGGCAGCAAGAACCCATGCACATTCTCAACGGCGTCGGCCAGTTGTGGGGCTCTGTGCGAGACCCGATGCCGGAGATCGCCGGGCCCTCCGCCCTCTATGAGAAAGTCGGACCCGGCACCTCCAACTACAACCGCTACGACATGCGCATCGGTGAGCTCACCACCGAGTGGCTGGAGGCGCGTGCGCGCACGCCGGACGACAAGCCCTGGATGCTGTTCGCCGGTTTTGTGGCACCCCATATGCCGCTGGTGGTGCCGCAGGAATTTCTCGATCCTTACCTGCGCGAGGACGTGCGCCTACCCAAACTGCTGCCGCGTGACGGATACGTGCGACACCCTTGGGTGGAACGCATGGCCAGCTTCTGGGACCACGACGCGACGCTGGGTTCCGACGAGCGCAGACTGCTGGCCATTGCCTGCTATTTCGGCCTGATCAGCTATCTCGACCATCAGGTCGGCAAGGTGCTTGATGTCCTGGAGCGCACCGGCCTGGCGCAGAGTACGCGCGTCGTCTACAGCAGCGACCATGGCGACAACCTGGGTACGCGGGGCCTGTGGAACAAGGACGTTTTGTACCGGGAAGCCACGGGCATTCCGATGATCATCGCCGGCCCCGACGTCCCTCAGGGCGTCTGCAAGACCAATGTCGGATTGACCGATCTCTACCAGACATTTCTCGATGCTCTGGGTGTTCCGCTGACACAGGCGGAGCAGGGGCTGCCCGGCCGCTCGCTTTTTGATATTGCGCGTGAACCGGACGACGCCAGCCGGATCGGCTTTAGCGAGTACCACGCCGTGGGCGCGCCGAGCGCGGGCTTCATGCTGACGCGCGGCCGTTTCAAGTACCACTATTACGTCGGTTATGCGCCGGAGTTGTTTGACCTGGAGACTGATCCGGAAGAGACCCGCGATCTGGCTTCCAACCCGGCCTGTCAGGGGACACTGGCGGAATTCGAAGCCGCCTTGCGTTCCATGCTCAACCCCGAAGCTGTGGACCGTGAGGCCAAGGACGACCAGAACGCGCTCATTGAACGCTTTGGCGGACGTGAGGCAGCACTGCGCCTGGGTTACCCGGGCGAGACGCCGACCGACAAGAGATTCAACTCAGCCACATCCGGCTGAGCCCGAGCAAGCAAGCGAGTAAGACAGACAGACCTAAATAGGAGATGCTATGGATGCCTCCCTGCCTACGGGCAAGGAATTGAGACCGCAGAACGCTGAG
>JBBAPY010000084.1:0-11009 GCA_040400635.1 Rhodoferax sp. | reverse complement strand
TTTTGACGATGTTGACTTAGTGGTATTTCCCGGTGGCGATGGCGAGGCCACGGTATTTCGTAGCCTTCTCAAACCCAATATGCCCGATGTGCGGGCCTATATGCAGCGCGGCGGCAAATACCTGGGTATTTGCATGGGTGCGTATTGGGCGGATGCCTATTATTTCAATTTACTGAAAAGCACGCGCTGTGTGCAATACATCAAGCGCCCCCGGGCCGACATACGCGCCTCCTATGGCACTACTGCTGCGGTCCAATGGCGCGGCCAGGCGCAACGCATGTATTTTTATGACGGCCCCACCTTCCTGAACGGCCAGTTTGACACCATCGCCACCTATGCCAACGGCGACCCTATGGCGATTGTGCAAGGCGCAGTGGGCCTTGTGGGTTGCCACTTGGAGAGCCAGGCACATTGGTACACCAAAAAGTACATGCAGCCCCAATGGCACGCCAACCGGCACCATGTCTTGCTGGCGCAGTTGGTAGCGGACTATTTGCTGCAGTCGCGGCAAATCCCTTTGTTTTAGGGTGACACCCGCAGCTCATGAGGTCTTCAGGCCCTTCATATTGGCCAAACCACGAGGCACACAGCTGGAGCAGGCCGGCACCGGTTCGACACGGCGGGTAAACCGGTCCAATTCGTTCAAAAAGTCTGCCCTTGTTTTTTCGGGCGAGTGCGACAGCCACAGCGAAATATAGCCCGCTACGATAGGTGCGGCGTAACTGGTACCCACGCCACCGTAGGGTGCCGAGGGGCGATCTTGGCCGTTGATGAGATGTTCGTAACTGGCCACTTTCAGCTTGTTCATCGCCCATTGCTCGTTACCTGACAAGGCCGGCCCACCACCGGGCGCATAGATGACGGTGCGCGGATCCAGTGCCGAGTAGTCCGCAATACGGTTTTGTGCATCCAATGCGCCTACCGAAATCACGCCTTTGCAATTGGCAGGCTCGTGCAATTTTTTCTGAAAATTGTTCCCTGCTGCAGCGACGACAAAGATATTCTTTTCCGTTACGCGGTAGATTAAATCTTGCAACTCTTCGCTGCACACGGAAAACCCACCGGATATGCTGAGGTTGATGATGCGCGCTGGGTTCGGGTTGTCAGGAACGTCCTTAACTGGTAAACCGGCCGACCAAGCGATCGCATCTAGCAGATCTTGCCGTGAGGTTGCGCAAGCGCCGAACAATCGCACGGGCACAATCTGTGCCTGCGGGTTCACGCCCAGCACGCCGTCCGCGCCGTTGCCCGCGATCAAGCTAGCCACTTCGGTACCGTGTGTTCGAAAGGAAGCGGGCGGGACTCGGTCGCCGCACTGGGTGTCGCGCTCGTCAGGACTGAAATCTGCTGACCTCGTTTTGCGCAAATTCAAATTCGCGGAGACCATGTCATAGCCAGGCAATAAGCGCCCCTTGAGGCTTGGGTGGCTGGCAATCACGCCACTGTCGATCACCGCTACCACTACGCGGTTTGGCCCGGGTTGGTTACCTGCCGTGTTGATCGCCGAAGGCGAGGCTTGCGCGCCATCGACGCGGCCCAAATGCCACGGTATTTCCTGTGCCCAGGAAGCGCCCCAGCAAAGCACCAGGGAGCAAGTGAGCAGGGCAGTCCTTGCTTTGGGCCAAGCGAGGCGTCCGATACGTGGATAACGCAATGACGTTGCCCAAGCGCGACGCAAATGGGCGGTGGTCGTAACAGACATCGTAAAACTCCTGTGCTTACCGGGCCAGTACCGATTGCCAAGTTTGGCAATCGGGAAATCCATCGGTGAAGCGGAGGTTATGGGTTTTGATGTGTAAACTCAACGTTATGATAATTATCATGAAAAGTGCATTCATATATCTCAAGCTATTGATTTATAACAACTTTTTCACATAAATGTAATTGCGTATGTGCACGTTTCCTTACTCGGATGGGTCGCCCTCACAGGGTGGCGCCCTGCTGCCTTTGCTTAGACCGATAGGCGCAGTAAGGAAAAATTACAAATCGACCGGCATCGATAGATGCCTAGCGAGCGGGCAAACCTGCAAAACGGCTCGAGGTGTCTACTACCGGAGGTGCTTGCGATGAACCCAGTCCATGCATGTCAGCGGGCCATGCGCTTGCTCTTATTGCCGGCCCTGCTCGGTGCGCAGTGCGTCAGCGCGCTTGCGCAACCCTTGCCTATTGATGTACTGCATTGGTGGACATCGGCGGGCGAGCGACTGGCGGTAGAGCAGTTGCATGCGCAATTGTTGCTAAACGGCGTACGCTGGAAGGACGTCGCGATACCAGGCGGGGGCGGTATGGCGGCAGTCAAGGTGCTCAAGAGTCGCGTCCTCATGGGCGATCCGCCTGATGCCGCGCAGCTGATTGGTGCCACCCTCAAGGACTGGGACGACGTGGGTTTGGTCATGCCTTTGACGGCGGTGGCCAGCCGCCAGCAATGGGCCCAGACGGTATTTCCCACGGTATTGAACTTGATCACTTACAAAGGCGTGGTGGTCGCAGCGCCCTTGGGCATCCATCGCATCAACACGCTGCTCTACAACCGGCATGTTTTCGCGCGCCTGGGTTTGGCGCCCCCCACCAATTGGGAAGAGTTTGCGCTAGCAGCACAAAAACTCAGTGCGCAGGGGGTCAAGCCATTGGCCTGGAGCGACGAGGCATGGCAAATCGCGACCGTTTTTGAAGCTGTTTTATTAGGGGAAGTAGGGCCAAAGCGGTACCGCGAACTGATCGTTAATCGCAACAGCAGTGCCTGGTTGTCCCCCGATATCGACAACGCGCTGGACCGCTTGCGCTGGCTGCGCACCATCAGCGGCGAAGTGCCTCGCGAGCGACCTTGGACCGAATCTGCCCGGGAGATTACATCCGAAACTGCCGCCATGTTCATCATGGGCGATTGGGCCAAGGGCGAGCTGATGGCATGGGGTGCCAGCCCTGAGCGCGACTTTGGTTGTGTCGCCGTTCCCGGAACCCGGAACATGCATCTCTATAGCGTGGATACGCTGGCGATGTTGCGCAACGCGCGTAAGCGCACGGCGACGCAAGAAAAATTGGCAGAAGTCGTCACGACGGCACAGTCCCAACTGGCCTACAACCGCGTCAAAGGCTCGGTACCAGTACGCAACGACATTGATCCGGCCACCTTAGACCCTTGCGCGCGCGACTCCTGGACGGCGTTTGCCGCCCGTGATGCCGCGTTGGTTCCTAGCCTGGCGCATCGCATGGCGGCAGATGAAGCAACCAAAGACGCGGTAGCACAAGTCCTTTGGCGCTTCTTGATCAACCCTCAAATGCAGGCCAACGAAGCCAAGCGCCGCCTCGCCCTCGCAGTGCGTTCCCCTTAGGTTTGGCTAGCCACATAAAAACGATTCAATATGCTCCGCTCCATTCTCCTTGTCGATGACGATCAAAAAACCCGATTGCTGCTCAAAACCTATTTGGAAAAGCAACAGTACGAAGTGCATGCCGCGCATGACGGACACAGTTTTTTATCCGAATTTGAACTTTTCAAGGCCGAGCTCAGTCTGGTGATATTGGACGTCATGCTGCCAGATACTGACGGTTTTACCCTCTGCAAAACGGTGCGCCAACAATCCAAGGTGCCCATCATTATGTTGACCGCCAGCGCCGATGAAACCGACCGCATTGTGGGCCTGGAAATAGGCGCTGATGATTACATTGCCAAACCCTACAACCCGCGCGAATTGTTGGCGCGCATCAAGGCCATTCATCGACGGATGCCCTTGGGCGACCAACCCGAAACGGTGCGGTATTTGCGATTTGTCGGTTTTTCGATAGACCTGGTCGAGCGCCTGCTCACGGACGAACACGGTGAGACCGTCATCTTGACGAGTATGGACTTCAATTTACTTCGTTTTTTTGCCGAGCACGCTGGTGAAACGCTGACGCGCGAGCAGCTCATGGAGCAAACGCGAGGCCGCGACCTGGGCCCCTTTGACCGGTCTTTGGACGTGCAAATCAGCCGCTTACGTCAGCGCCTGAACGACGATGGGAAAAACCCGAAGTTGATCAAAACCGTGCGGGGAAACGGCTATGTGCTGTCAACCGAGGTCACAAAGCATGGCGGCATCTGAGCCGGGGGAAAACGAGGGCAACCCCTTTTTTGACCGCCTGCTGTGGCGGATTGTGATGGTGATGACCCTGGGCGTTATTTGCGCCCAAACATTGGGCACCTTGCTGTGGGCCCACCAGTTGCGCCAAAGTGCCCTCACCGAGGCCCTGAATGCGGGAAAAAATATGGCGATGAATGCCGCGGGCACCATTCGCTTTTTCCGTGACTTACCGCCTCCCTACCGGCCGATCTTGATTGAACAGCTGCGCACCATGGGCGGCACCCGGTTTTTTGTGAATGTAAATACAAAAAAAATCCCCGTTACTGCGATGCAGAACAATGCGCTGGTAGATTCCGTTGCGCAGGCAGTGCGCGAGGACCTGGTGAGCTATTTGCCACCGAGCGAAAACCCCGATATGGTCTTTGCCTGGTCTGAAACGCTGCAGGTCACTGACGACGGGCGCACCGTTCAAGACATGCCGCAAGCCTGGGTAGAGGGCACACTGCTCGTTGGTCTGCGCCCGGCACCCGTGATGGTCATACAGGCCGAGTTTGAGCCGGGGAGTTGGCTTTATTTGGCGGCACCCATGCCCGACCCCTATTTTTTGGATAACAGCAACCCCTTAACCTTTGACCGACTGGCCCTGCAACTGGTGACGCTGGTGACGGTGCTGCTCATCACGGTACTTTTGGTGCGCAATTTGATTCAGCCCCTGAACCGCATTGCGGCAGCGGCAAATGCTTTTCGCCATGACACAACTTCCGAAGAATTGCCAGAAGAAGGGTCGATGGAACTGCGCCGAACGGCCCGCGCCTTCAATGCCATGCAGACCCGCATTAAGGGCTACTTATTGGATCGCGAGCGATTGTTTGAGGATATTTCACACGGCCTGAAAACGCCCATCATGCGGCTGAAATTACGCGCCGAACTACTCGAAGATGAAGCCTTGCGTGACGCTTTGCATGAAGACCTGGACGACCTTGATGTGATGGTAAAAACCGCTTTGCAAAGCGTCAAAGACACGGCAATTTACGAAAACTTAGCACCTGTGCGGCTGGATTTGCTGTTGGCGCGCTTGGCCAAACATCCCATCGTCCCCAAGGCGAGCATTCAGCTCGATTGCGAGCCCCTAAGCGCCTGGGCCAAGCCTTTGGCATTGGAGCGCGCATTGAGTAACTTGATTGATAACGCGGTGTTGTATGGCGAGCGCGTTGAATTGAGCGCCCGCATCCAGGGCGCACTGGCCGTGGTGGTCATCCGCGACTTCGGCCCCGGAATTACCCAAGCCGATGTCACCAAGGTGTTTGAGCCCCATGTTCGCCTGCAGCACGGACAAATGAAAAACGGTGGTGGCTCGGGTCTGGGGCTCGGGATTGCACGCAACACCATTCAGCAATTTAATGGTACCTTGCAGCTGGCCAATCACCCACAAGGCGGCCTGGTCGTGACCGTCACGCTGAAACTGCAGGAAGCACCATGGAAAGCACTACCGCAATCATTTTCTTCTTAATCGCCGGCCCCCGTTGGGCTTACCCATGAGTGCGCTACGAGCTGGCAAGGCGCTTTGACCGCCTTGGCAATCGGCATTCTGATGGGCATCGTTCGCGAGCGACGCTTTCAAGCCGACGGGAGTAAAGCAGGTCTGCGCACCCATGCACTGGTAGCGCTCTTGGGCTATGTTGCCTGGGGTTTAGGCAACTGGCCTTTTTTTGCCATCATCCTGGCGGTCGCTGCATTGGTGTACAGCGGGTACCGCGCCACCGCCACCCATGATCCTGGATTGACTGGTGAAATCGCCGTCTTAGTCACCCTGATGCTGTCTGCACTGGTGCACCGAGATGCCGCCATGGCAGTTGGTCTGGGCGTGTTAGGAGCGACCTTGCTGGAGTTCAAGCAGATCAGCCACCGTTTCACCCGCGAATGGATTAGTCAACAAGAGTTACATGACGCCCTGGTTTTGGCTGTAGCTGCCTTGGTGGTTATGCCTTTGCTGCCTGAGCAGTCTGTGGACCCCTGGAACGCGCTACGCCCCGCCACCTTGTGGCGCATCGTGGTGCTGGTCATGGCCGTGGGCATGCTAGGCCACTTGGCGCAGCGATTATTGGGTGCACGCTGGGGTTTGCCCGTGGCGGGATTTTTTTCCGGCTTGGTGTCTTCTACGGCTGCCATTGCGCATTTGGGCCCCAAGGCGCGGCAAGACGCTACATTGACCAACAGCGCCAGCGCTGCAGCGCTACTGTCTAATTTGGCATCTATGTTGCTGATGTTTGGCGTCATCGGGGCAGTAGCGCCAGGCCTACTTCAGGCGGTGGCTTGGCCCATGGTGGCCGCCTGCCTGGGTTTGCTGGCAGTAGCACTGTTGTTTTTAGGCAAAGGCTCTTGCGCGGCGGCATCGTCCATCAAACTGAGCGAAAGCGCCTTCAAGCTCAGTCACGCTTTGATGTTGGCCCTGTTGATGGGGGGCGTCTCCCTGCTATCGGCAGGCTTGCAGGCACTTTTTGGCGGTGCCGGCGTAGTGGTCACCGCCGTGGTGGTGGCCATTGTCGAAGTGCACGCTGCTGCGGCCAGTGTGGCCCAAGTAAGTCTGTCGAGCGCTTTGCCGCCAAGCCTGGCGTCCTGGAGCCTCGTAGCAGTCTTGGCCTCGAGTGCGGCTGCCAAAACCTTGCTCGCCTGGTTTAGCGGTGGGCTAGCGTTTGGATGGCGGGTAGGTTTAGGCCTTTGGCTGATGGTCTTAAGCGCCACGGTGACCCTTGTGCTGCCACTAACAGCCCTGGCCATGCAAGTCACGCCCCGCTAAACACTCCGGGTATTTGCCGGCAAGCTTGCGCACATGTTGCAATTTTCCCAAAAATGTCCGATCTGGCGCTCCTTGGCGGCCTAGCAATTTACAAAGATTAATGTTTATTACAAAATACTAACAAATTCTTTCAATTATTCGAGAAATATGTTATATTGGTAAGCATTAAAATATGAAGAATATTTCTTTTTTGGTTTTAGGCATACCGAGCCGATGCACTCCATACAGTCCTGTATGCAATACGTTTGCTGTTGTTTTTGCCTAAATTTGCTGAGAGTGGAGTGAGCGTAAATCGTCTGCGGGCGTGCCGCCTTATCTAGAAAGCTCGGACATGATTGAATCAATTAAATATAAAGAGTGATAGGGAGTGTCAATGGAAATCAATGTAAAAACTAACGCGTCGAGCCCTAATGGATCAGCGCATTCAAAGCTGTTCCCTGAGGTACGCGTTAGCGTCAAAGCAGTGGCCAATGAGCGCCATGAACTGCTTATTGACGGTCGCAAGTATTCCGGTGGGGAGTTGATCAATGGCAAGCGCATCAACCTCAAAAGAGAAGGCAACAATCTAGTCTTCGAAGTCGAAGATGAAGCCTTTGCAGAAATAGAAAATTTCTACGACACCGAAGCCGCTTCTTTGGACGGCCTGGAGTGGCAGTTTGCTGATACCGAAGGTTTGAAATTTGCCGACCTGGGTGTTGTGGCCGACGGCCTCATCGAGCCCGCGGCGGTCCCATTGGCCTTGCTTGGCGCTTCCGGTTTGGGCGGTGCGGCGGCGGCGGCGGCGGGTGTGGCTGGACTGGCTGCGGCCGCCGGCGGCGGCGGGGGCGGCACGACGCCTGGTACTACGCCGCAAGCCAACGCTCTGGCCATTATTCAGGCCTTTGCGACCGCCAACGGTGGGACAGAGCCCACAGCGCAAGACTATATTGACGCCGGTGTGGTCGGCGTCACTGGCGGTACCAGTAACAATCTGGGCTTGATCAATAGCGTCTTGGCGGGTACCCCCGTCACGGGCGAGCAGGTCAACAGCACGGCTAACATCCAAGCAATTGCCAATGCCGTAGCGGCAGTGTTAACCGGCGCAGCCGGCGGCGCGGGCCCCACCCAAGCGCAGTTGGTAAGCCTTGGCATTTCGGGGCTGACCGAGAGCAATCTCCAAGCTGTGCTGGCTGCGATAAACGGCACTGCAGATGACGGCAGTGGTGTCAATACGCTTGACGAAATACAGGCCTTGGTCAATAACGTGGTCAATGCCACGCCGCCTGCGCCCACTAGCTATGTGGACAACGCAGGCTCCATCCAAAGCGGGTCCAGCACAGCGGCTACTACCGACGACGGCACGCCGGGCCTGCGCATTGGCGCACTGCCCGCGGGTTCTACCGGTGCGGTGCTCTATGTAGATGGCGCTCCCGTCGCCGCCAACTACGACCCGGTCGCTGGCACACTCACGCCGAATACGCCTTTGGGCGGCGGTTCGCACAGCCTGACCTACACCTTACGTAATGCCGCTGGTGTAGAGACTGCCCGTAGCCCTGCGCTGACCCTCACCGTAGATACCACCGCGCCTGCTGCACCGGGCACTCCGACCCTCACAGACAACGAGGGCAGCGTAACCGGCCCCATCAGCAGCGGCGGCTCCACCGACGACAGGACCCCTACCTTCACCGGCACAGGTACGCCTGGCGACACCATCACGCTGACCGACGGCAGCAACCCCGGCACGGTGATCGGCACCGCGACCGTGGACCCCAACGGTATCTGGAGCGTCACACCGACCAACCCCCTGGGCGAAGGCCCGCACAGCATCACCACCACGGCCACCGACCCAGCGGGCAACACCAGTTTGCCCAGCACGCCCGTGGTTATCACGGTAGATACCAACGGACCGGCCACTGCAGGCCTGGGCACGGTATCGATCACAGACAACGTCGGCGCAGTGGTGGGAGCGATCACCAACACCACCAACAACGTCACCGATGACAACACCCCCACGGTCTCGGGCACAGGCGCAAGCGCCGACGTCGCACGCGTCAACGTCTACGACACCGTAGCTGGTGTTTCCACCCTGATCGGCACGGCGACCGTCACAGGTGGCAACTGGAGCTTCACGCCCACCCGCCCCTTGACCGGTGGTGCGCACAGCATCACCGTGAGGCCCGTCGATGCCTCGGGCAACGAAGGCGCAGCCAACACGCCCACCGCCTTCACGGTCGATACGCCTGCATCCCTGAATGCACCAGCGATCACGCAGGTGCTGGACAACGTGGGCTCGGTGCAAGGCAACGTGCAGCCTGGCGGCAGCACGGATGACCCGACACTCACCCTGCAAGGCACAGGCGCCCCAGGCGCAACGATTACGGTCTATGACGGCACGACAGTATTAGGCACCGCCACGGTCGACGCCAACGGACAGTGGAGCCTCACCACACCACAACTGACCAACCAAGGCACGCACGAACTGACAGCGGTGATGAGCCAAGACGGCGTCACCAGCCCAGCCAGTGGCGTGTACCCGATCACCTTGGACACAACCCGGCCTGCCACGCCAGGCACCCCAACGCTCACGGACAACGTAGCCCCGCAAGTGGGCACGATCGCCCCAGGCGGCAGCACCGATGACAGGACACCGACCTTCACCGGCACCGGCACACCTGGCGACACCATCACCGTGACCGACGGGGCCAACCCCGGCACCGTGATCGGCACCACCACCGTGGGCCCCAACGGCACCTGGAGCGTGACCCCGACCACACCCCTGGGCGATGGTCCCCACAGCATCACCACCACGGCCACCGACCCCACGGGCAACACCAGCTTGCCCAGCACGCCGGTGGTCATCACGGTAGACACCAGCGCAGTGCTGGTGAGCATTGACAAAGTGCTGGACAACGCAGGCAGCGTGCAAGGCAACGTGGCCGATGGCGGCGTGACCGATGACACCACACCGACCCTGGTGGGCACAGCGACCCCCTTTGCAGTCGTGACCATCAAAGAAGGCACTACGGTGCTGGGCACCGCCACAGCCGACGCCAATGGCGCCTGGAGCTTCACGGTCACGACGACCGATGCGGCCAACAGCAGCACAGCGCACACCTACACCGCAGAGGTGCCTGCGCAAACCGGCAGAACCAACACAGCCAGCTTCACCGTGACGCTGGACACGCAAGCGCCTAGCGCGCCGGGCACCCCCACCACACCCGCCTTCACCGTCACAGACGACGTGGGCTCGGTGCAGGGTCCATTGACCAGCGGCAGCGCAACAGACGACACCACCCCCACGCTCACAGGCACAGGTGCCACACCGGGCCAGACCATCCGGGTCTACGACACCGCCACCAGCCCCGCCACCTTGGTGGGCAGCGCGGTGGTCAACCCCGACGGCAGCTGGAGCGTCACGCTCACAGGCAGCTTGGGCGAGGGCACCCACACATTACAGGTCAGCACCACCGACACAGCGGGCAACGAGAGCGCGCGCAGCACCCCGGCCTTTACGCTGACGGTAGATACCACAGCGCCTGCGCTGACCATGGACGTGGTTTCTACGAACAACATCGTCAACTTGGCAGAGAAAACCGCGGGCGTTACTGTCTCAGGTACGAGCGATGCGGAAACCGGTCAAATGGTCACAGTCGTTTGGGGCTCCACCACCAAAACCGCATCGGTGGGTGTTGATGGTCGCTGGTCGGTGAATTTCCTCGCTGCAGACATTCCAGCCGACGCAGCGACTACCACCGTCTCTGCGACCGTCCATGACAATGCCGGCAACTCTGCGCTGACTGCGACGACACAGACCGTCAAGATCGACACGGCCCCGCCAACCGTCACGCTGAATAACGCAACCGCTAACGCTGACAATTCGCTCAGTGCGTCAGAGCTCAACGCCATTCCATCGGGGGGTAGTCTCACCTTGACGGGCACCTCGACGGCAGAACAGAACCAGCAGGTCACCTTGACGCTGAACAACCGCGTCTATACCGGAACTGTGGACGCCCAAGGGCAGTGGGCTGTGGATGTTCTCAAAGCCGATATCACGGCCTTGGCCCATGGCAATACTTATGCTGTCAAAGTGGATGTCAGCGACGCTGCGGGCAATCCAGGGCGATGTCCCGTTCGTAGTTGAAGGTTTAAGTTGGTGGTTGAAACTGTCAGGC
>JBBAPY010000083.1:0-11011 GCA_040400635.1 Rhodoferax sp. | reverse complement strand
AAAAAATCAGCACCATGTTTGAAGGCGACTACCAAGTGAACTACCACCTTGCGCCACCACTCTTGGCGAAGAAGGATGAAAAAGGCCGCCTCATCAAGCAACGCTTTGGCCCCTGGATGGGGCTGGGCTTTCGCATGCTGGCGCCGCTCAAGGTTTTGCGCGGCACAGCGCTGGATGTTTTTGGCTACAGCGAAGAGCGCCAAGGCGAACGCGCCCTGGTGCGCAACTACATGCAGACCTTGGAGCGCATGCTGACGCAACTAAACCCCGCCACCCTGCCCGACGCCCTGCGCTTTGCCAAACTGCCGGAAGAAATTCGCGGCTTCGGGCACGTGAAGGCGCGGCATATTGCGGCGGTGAAACCTAGCTGGGAAGGGTTGGGTGGGGAGTTGCCTTAAAGCGGCGCCTGCAGGCAGCATGTTCGCTCCCAGCAGCGCGAAAAGCGTGCTGACCTTGTAGACGCAATCCACAAATGTGTGCATACGGCATGCCCTAAAGGAATATGACCATGCAATCAATGACATCTAGTGAGGTGCAAAGCCAGTACGGAAAATTCCTTGAATCCGTGCAAGACGATCTTGTCTGCGTGACCCGCCATGGGCGCCCATTATTTTGGGCTTTGTCAGATCGCCATGTTCGTGCGCCTGACCCTAGCATTCTGATTGGCCGAATGTTGCTGCTGCACGATCAGCTCAACCGTGAGACGCAAGAGCGTGCAGGCGATGCGTTCGGGAAAGTCCTAGAGGAACTCGATGCTAGCCTTGACCCTCAAGATTTGACACAAGAAGAAGTAATGACCATCGTGCATGAGAACAGGGCCTAAGCCGCGCCTCATTCTTTACACCAACGTCATCATCAGTGGGGTCTTGTTCAAAGGGGGGGCCATTCGCAGCCTATTGCTTTATGCGCTCAACGAATACCAGCTCGTATTTAGTCAAAGCACTTGGGATGAGCTGGCATCGGTTTTTCAGCGCGATGTGTTTGAAAAAATTATGCCTTTAGGCGCTCGCTTGCGCGTGCTGGCGGAATTGGCCAGTAAGGTAGAAGTTGTTCAAAGCACCGGTACCGTCTCGGATTGCCGTGACCCGAAGGACAACAAGTTTCTTTCCCTGGCCATTGATGCCAATGCCATTGCGATCGTTACCGGCGACGACGACCTGAAAGTGCTGCACCCCTACAAAGGCATCGCCATTCAATCTCCAGCTGACTTTATGCGCCTGCAGTTGCAAGCACCACAATAACCGCTACCTTACCTGCATCCCGCTAGCCTTACCAACGTACAGTACCCAACATGCAACGGCTTTTCGACCCAAGTAAGCACGAGCCCATTAAAAGCATGCCGTGGAGTGAAGGGGCGGCACTTGATGGCGTTCAGCAGATTGCACATCAGGCATGTCTTGCTTTTTCGCCGAAGGAACTTTGGCCTTCGCACCCACTCGATGATCTCCTCACACCGCAAACTCGCTGCGCTGGACTCTACGATGGCGCTGGCGGCACCCTATGGACCCTTAGACATTTCAAAAGACTAGGCCTTGTGGATAACCCGCCAGAATTCTCAGAGGCAGTCACCAGACTCGTCGCCCTTAACCACCAATGGGCGGCCCTACAAGATTGGCAAACACCTTCTTTTTTGTTGGGCGACTCGGGATTACTCATGCTGCACTGGCAATTTGACCCGGGGCAAGCGTTAGAGAATCGGCTTCACGATGTAATCTACAACAACCTTGATCACTTCGCACAAGATGCCCTCTGGGGTAATCCCGGCACTGCAGTTGCTGCGATACATATGGCCGAGGTAACTGGAAGCGCTCGATGGAAGCAGTTAGTCCAAGAGTGCGTCAATCGATTGGAAAATTCACTTGAATCGGATCCCGAGACTGGCACACCAATTTGGACCCAAAATATCTATGGAAAAAGGACGCGCTTCCTAGGTGCGGATCACGGTATGGTGGGTAACACCTATGTTGCTCTGCGTGCTGCAAAATTTCTAGATTCAACGCAGGTGCAACGATTTTCAGACAATTGTTTAGAAACCCTGCTCAAAACCGCCCTGCACAACGACGGATGTAGTAACTGGCATCCGATGAGTGATAAAAATCGTGTCGCTAATCGGCTTCCCCCAGTACAGGATTGCCACGGTGCGGCAGGTGTCGTCAATCGCTTATCGAGCGTCCCTCGCACTGCCCAATGGGATGCGCTGTTGTTAGCTGCTGGCGAGCTCATATGGAGGGCCGGGCCACTCGTTAAGGGGCCAGGTCTTTGCCATGGAACAGCGGGTAATGCACTGTCTTTGTTAAAACTTGCCAATCGCTTCGAGGACGATATTTGGCTAGGTCGCGCTCGGTCTATGGCACTTCACGCGTATTCACAGGTGAAGCAACAACATAAACAATTCGGGCAAGCGCGTCACGCACTATGGACGGGCGATCTTGGCGTTGCGTGGGTGCTTTGGTTATGTATAGAAAATAATACCCCAAGCATCCCTACACTGGATGTTTTCTAATGCTCCAACTCTATCTGGGCATCATGTGCTATTGCAGCACAACCCAAGTCTTTTGTTTGCCGTGAACGCCAGCGCTTGCCATCGTCATCGTGCCCCTGCCATACCGAGCATTAATCGTATCGAACGTCGTCATCAAGCGCCCAATGTCGGCAATATCGGCCAATGAGTCACCATCTTCCAGATCCAGTTCAACCTGCACAACGCCGTCGGGCTGCAGGCGCGAGCGCTCGTTAACGGTGGTGAGGACGATCCAGCAGCCCTTAGCAGCGGTGTTTGCCGAATTTTTAGGTTGGAATGGCATCACCGTTCGTTTGCTTTCAGACTGTCTTCAATAAACGAAGCCATGATTGCCAGCGCTTCATCGGCTGCCTTCAAGGTTCCCGCCATGGAGGGAAACACATGAGGCATGCCTTGCCAAGTGTGCATGGTGACTGCAACCCCGGCCTCGCGTGCGCGGTCGGCATAACGCACAGAATCATCCAGGAGTATTTCGCTGGTGCCCACATGGATTTGAAGCGGCGGCAATCCATGAAGATTGGCGTACAGCGGCGACGCCTGGGGTAAGGTGGACGCCTGATGGTTCAAATACAGGGCGGCATTGGCAGCAAGCATGTCACGGGTCAGCATCGGGTCCGCAGCAGCCTTGTCCTCCAATGACTTTCCGGTCAGCGCCAAGTCGGTCCATGGCGACATCACCACGGCAGCAACGGGCTTGACACCACCCGATAAGGCGCCATCTTGCAAATGCGAGAGCAGTGCAAGACTCAGGCCGCCTCCCGCCGAATCGCCCACCACGATGATCTGCCGGAAGCCCGCGCCCAGCAGGCCAAGGTACGCCGCCAGCGCATCGTCCAGCGCCGCTGGACAAGGTTGCTCTGGGGCGAGTCGGTAGTGGGCCACGAAGACAGGCAGTTGCGTGCGCGCGGCAAATTGCCCTGCAAAATGCCGATAGGCTTGTGCCGTGCCCAACACATAGGCGCCACCCTGCAGATAGAGGATGACCGCGCCCGTTTTCGCTGCCGCGGGGCGGCACCAGACACCTTCAATGCCGCCCATCAGCCCTGGCGCGTAAAGCACGCCCTCGGCGTCAGGGATGGCTTCAAAGATGGGGTCGTAGGCACTGCGGGCCGCTGGGCCGACCAGTGCGCCTTTGTAGGGGGCGGTCTTTGCGCGAACGGCTTGCACCACATCGGCATCCTGAGCGTCAAGCGGGTGAATAACGCTGTTTGGGGTGGTGCTTCCACCGGCACCAGAAATAGTCGAAGTAATCATGGTTTTTTCTTTCAAGGTCATTTGATGTCCAGGGGCAATTAGCCTTGCCACTTCGCCAGCGTTTCGGCCGCAAAGTCCGCATACGAAAGTGGCTCGCGCCCCAGCAGCTTTGTCATCTTGTCTACGTCTGCAGAAGTTGCTTTCATGCCGTCCGAGCAAAAGCGATCCAGCATGAGGCGCATGTCCATGGCCATCCAACCCGGCGCGTGGTGGGCAAGCCGCGCCTCAAACGGCGCCGTGTCATGGCCGGTATAGGTCACCGGCTTGTCCATGAGTTGCGCCCATATCTTTGCGATACCAGAGCCCGTCAGGGCATCCGGGCCGACCAGGTGGATCACCTCGCTGGGCAAGGCCTGCGTTGCTTGCTCACGCTGCAAAACGGCCCCTGCCGCAATCTCGGCGATGTCACGCACGTCGACCATGGAGACGCCCTTCTCGCCAATCGGGAAGGGGTACAGACCCGGTCCCAGCAAGGCGTCCCTGAAAAACAGGGCATCGTTCTGCATGAAGCAGTTGGGGCGCAGGATGGTGGCGGGTATTCCCATCTGCGCGATCATGCGTTCAACCGTGGACTTCGACGCAAAATGCGGCACATTGGTGAATGCCTCGCCATTGAATACAGAAAAATAGACAAGGCGCTCAATACCGGCCTCACGCGCCAGGTTGAGCGTTAATACCGCCTCCGTCAGTTCCTGGGTGGATACGGCGTTCAACAAAAACAGCGTACGCACTCCCTTCAGAGCCTTGCGCATGGACTCCACATCCAACATGTCGCCGGCGACAGGGGTGACCCACGCAGGTAATTTCGCCTTGTTCGGATCGCGCGTCAATGCGTTCACAGGCACAGGCTGGTCAGCCAATTGGTGCACAAGCGCTGAGCCGATGGTTCCGGTTGCACCGGTAATGAGGATGGTCATTTCATTTCCCTTTTATGAGTGATGGCCACTGAGAGTGACCGAGCTTTTGTCTGAATTTTAGAGTGATAAAATCACTCATTAAGTCCAAAAAATAGGACGCTTCGTCCCATAAATGGAACACTTATGAATCTCGATGACTTGTCCGACTTTCTTTTGGTAGCGACTCACGAAGGGTTCGCACAAGCCAGTCGTGTGAGTGGGCGGCCCAAGGCAAGCCTGTCGCGCAAGGTCATGGAGCTTGAAGCCGCCTTGGGTGTGCGACTGTTCGAGCGCGGCGCAAGGACTGTCCGCTTGACGGAAGAAGGCGCGCTGCTGATGGAGCGCACCAGCGGGCCACTGCGTGAGATCACCGAGGCCGCTGATGTACTGCGGGACGGTCGGACACAGCCCCATGGTTTGCTGCGAATCAATGCACCAACGCTGATCGGCCAGTTGATGATGGGCCGACTTGCAGCGAAGTTCACCATGTCCTATCCCGACGTCGAGCTGTCGATCACTCTGGAAGATCGTCAGGTGAATCTGGTCGAAGAGGGCTATGACCTCGTCATTAGGGTCAACCCCGAGTCCAGTTCTGAGCTCGTCGGCCGGTGCTTCGCCCGAGATCAAGTTCTGATCGTCTCAACGCCAGACCTCAAGAAGCGATTCACACGGGTGGGCCAAAAAACGGTGGGAGCCCTGCCTGTGATCGTTCGCAGTTCGCCTCGCAGCACGGGCAGTTGGCGAATCACGGGACCACATGCCAAAGAGATACCGGTACAAACGGTCTTGCAGCTTCCTCTTTTTACCATGATGCGTGATGCCGCACTGACAGGACTGGGGGCTGCAAGACTTCCCCATCTGATCGTGGCGGACGATTTGGCCGCAGGTCGCCTTGTTTCCTGGGGCGGGGCGGCCGATCAACCATCAGAGCTTTGGGCTCTGCACACCTCCAGACGGCTGCCCAGCGCCAAGGTCAAGGCGTTCATGAATTTCTTGGAAATTGAGTTTAAAAAAACATGGCCTGGTTAGATTGATTAAAGAGCTCCTGCAAATATGCAGTGTTATCCGTCAAATCGGACAATTCAATTTGTCGACGAATGTCTGCAGAAAAGATTGGGGGGTGGTTACGGCTGCTTTAGAAACGAATAATTACCAAGCTCTCTGAATGAATCAAATGTAAGCTGCAGCGCCTGTTCTGGCCGAAGCCGCAATTGACAAGACCGCGAGGAAAATCTGGCACTTGTTTGATAAGTGTTTCTGAAGAAATCCTTGTGTAATCGCCGGTTGGGATAAGAAGCTTGTGGATGAGCGAGAGATATTCATTCCCGCCAAGATCACAGTGAGGCTTCAAATCTTCTAATGGTTAAATCTAACCCGTTGGTCCAACTATGGTGACTTTTAGGGGTTAGAACCAGGGGGCAAGAGTCTCTGCAGGCGACATGACCTTATTTGAGCAATAGGTTCTCCAAAAACATGGCGCTGCTGTAGAAAAAGAAATCGGCGTTGGATTTTCGGGCAAAACCATGCCCTTCGTTGTCGGCCAGCAGGTACCAAACGTCAATGCCGTTTTTGCGCACCGCGCTGACGATTTGCTCCGCCTCGGTATAGGGCACACGCGGGTCGTTCTTGCCGTGCACCACCAGAAGCGGGATGCGGATATTGCCGGCATTGTTGAGCGGAGCGATTTTTTCGTGGAAAGCACGCATCGCCGGGTCGCGCTCATCGCCGTATTCGACGCGGCGCAGGTCGCGGCGGTAGCTTTCGGTGTTGCTCAGAAAGCTCACGAAATTGCTGATGCCCACCACGTTAATGGCTCCGCGCAGTTTGGCGCTGTAGTCCACCGCCATGGCCAGGCTCATGTAGCCGCCATAGCTGCCGCCGGTTACCGCCATGCGCGTGCCGTTGATGCGCGGGTGCGTGGCCAGCCAGTCCAGGAAGGCACCGCCGTCCTGGACCGAGTCTTTGCGCAAAAAGCCGTTGTCTAGGTTCAGAAAGCTTTTGCCAAAACCGGTGGAGCCGCGCACGTTGGGCAAGAAGATGGCCAAGCCCAGCTCGTTGAGGTAGTAGTTCCAGCGGCCCATGAATCGCACCGTGGATTGGCCTTCCGGGCCGCCATGAAAGTCCACCACCACGGGGCGTTTGCCAGGAAATTTGCGGGCATCGGGCAAATACAGCCAGCCGCTGATCGGCAGGCCGTCAAAGCTCTTAATTTGCACCAACTCGGGACTGTTGAAGTTTTGCGGATCCACGCCCGGCGCAAAAAAGGCTTGCGTCCAGCGCTCGGCACGGCCGGTAGCCACGTCAAAGCTAAAAACGTCGCCCGGGCTTTGGGGCGAGTTGAGCGAATAGGCCAGCGTGCCGTGCAGGCTCTTGTGCCATGACAGCCCGCCCAATGCACCAATGCCCAGCTCGGGGCGGGCCAACTCTTTGCCGCTTTGGGCATCAAACAGGCGCGCCTCGTCGCGGCCGTTGTTGTTGACCTCGGTCAGCAGGTACTTGCCATCGAGCGAGGGGCTGACGCTTTGCACATCCCAGGGGATGTGCGCTGAGAGCATAGTCAGCGTTTTGCTGGCGATGTCATAGCGCGCCAGTTGGAAAAATTCGCCGCCGGCATTGGTGGTCAAAAACAGGCTGCGCTGGTCCATGCTCCAGCGGATATCGCCAAAGCCGGCGGGCCCCTGGCTGGGCAACGGCAAGATGCGCTCGCGCGTGCCGCTGGCCGCGTCGATCAGCCAGACATCGCTGTCGCTGGGGGTGCGGTATTGAAGCGCGGCTAAGCGGCTGTCATCCGGGCTGAAGCGAAAGTCGCCCCAGCCACCGCCAGGCAAACTGGCCAGTGCCCGGCGCGGCGCTACTTGCAGCGGATCGACCAGAGCTATGGTGGTGGCAATTTCGCCGCGCGTGCCTTCTTTGGCGGTGCGGTCCAGGGGCACCGAGGCGATCAGTATGCGGTCGCCATTGCGGCTCCAGGTGGCGCTGCTGCGCTCATCGGTGGACGAGAGCAAGGTGGAGGCGCCGCTGGCCAGGTCCAGGCGGTAGATTTGTTCGGCTTCACTGCCGCCAGCAGCGCGTGCGTAGATCAAGTAGCTGCCGTCGACCGGGTTGAAGCTGGCATTACCCACCGGGTCGGCAAAGTTGGTGATTTTCTCCAAAGGCCCGCCAGGATTTTGGAGTAAAAACAACTGTGCGATATTCTCGCCCGCAGCGCGGTGGCGCACTAGCATTTCGCGGCGCAGGGGGTGCCAGTCGACAAAGCCAAAGGCCCGAAATTCAGTGTAGGGCGCTACGCGTTGCACCAAATCCATGCTGATGGGCGGTATTCCATCTGCCTTGAGGTTGGCATTGGGCGCCAAGGTTTGCGCATGGGCTTGGCTCACGCAAAGCAGCAGAGCGGCGGTCCAGAGGATCAGGGTGCGTTGCATTGGGTTTCCTTCGAAAACGAGAGTCAGCCTTTGTTATCGCTGGGCTTAAATACCGCGCTGCAGGCTTTGCGTGCATCGTCCCCGCGTGGCAGTTTGTTACAGACCTGGTCGAGCTGGCGGCTGAGCTTGTTGATGGTGGCTTGATGCTTGCCTTTGTCGTTCCAGGCCAGCAATTGCTTGCCCAGGCGCTGCAGTACGCGGCGGTTACGCTCGTAGAAAGTGTCCGGCGTTGGGCTCACTTCCGAAAGCACGCCGGCTGCGGCCGTTTCAATGCGCGCGCTGTCTTGTGGGCTCATTTCTAGTAATTTGCTGATGTAGCCACTGCCCCATTGCATGCGGGTTGCCGGACCTTTGGATTCTTTCCAGGCGCGCTCGGCCCAGTCCAGCGCGGCCGTCTTGTCGCCGCGTTTTTTGGCGTTGGAGGAGAGCACCAGCATGTGGTAGTAGGGCGAAATGGCCTTAGGCAGCTCCGCTTTGAGCATCGCGTCGGACTCGTCCAGTAGTCCGGCATCGGCCAGCAAATGCGCGGCGTTGGGAACGATGGCTTGGCGTTCATGGGCGTCGGTGCTCTCGCGCTCGGCAGCAAGGGCGGCGCCGCGAGCTTGCGCCACCAAGGTCGGGGCGAGCGCAGATTTGCCACCCTCAGGCACGTCCATGCGGTTAATGTCTAGCTTGGCCTGCAAGGCACCGAGCTGGTCCGAGCGTGTCAGGCTCGCGTCTTTAGCTAGATTATCCAGGCTGCTATTGAAGGCCGCCACCAGTGCGGCACGCTCGGGGCTCGCTTTGGCGCTTAGGGCCAGTACCAGTTCGCTCGCGTAGTTTTCCAAGATATCAAAGTGGCTGCGGGTGAGCGCGGCGTCGGCCAGCACCGCGCGTAAATGGGTCAACGTGGCCTCTGGCGCGGGCAGGGAGGTTTTGTTTTGGCCAAAGGCAATGGCGGCTTTTAGCAGCAAGCGCGTCGCTGCCTCGGCGTAGGCCGGCGGGCAGGCCTGGGCCAGGGCGCGCAAGGTGGCGGGGCGTTCCTTTTCAGGCGCGAGCTGGGCTTGATCTTGCTCCCAGGAATAAAAAGCCAGCTGGCGCCAGGCCTGAGGCGTCAAGGCGGCAACGTTGGGTCCCAAGGCGGTGGCCAGCGACTCCTTGACCGAGCTGCTGGAGGCCAGCGCGAGGTCGAGTACCTCCATATAGCGTGCGGCATCGACTTCGCCGGGAATGCGGGTCAGCTCCGTGCCGTTCGGCTTGAAAACGATCATGGTGGGGTAGCCCATTACCTTGAACTGGGCCCCCAGCTTTTGGGCGCCCGGCGTGTCGCCATCGATATAGACCGCGACAAAGGACTTGCTGCGCTCGGCAAAGTCGGACCGGGTAAATACCGTGGCCTTGATTTGGTTGCACGGCGGGCACCACACTGCGCCCCAGTACAAGAAAACCGGCTTGTTACTTTTGCGCGCCTGGGCGAAGATGACATCAACCTTGGCGCCATCGGGCTTGCGCCAATCGATGGAAGGCGCCGCTTGGGGTGATGGGCTGGCGCTGGCGACGACCATAAGTCCGAAGCTCAGGGCTACGGTTGCTAGCAAAGGGCGCATAGGTGTGCTCATCCTGGTAAATCGTCCAACATCGACAGACCCGTTGTCTAGGGCAAAGGACGACTATAAAGGTTTGCGCCTGGCCAAGTGGTGACGATTCCCTTAGAGTTTAGATTCCCAGAAGGGATGAAAGACGTTTACATCCGCAAAGTTGGCAATGACTTGATCCTTTCTCCGCGCCCTACGAGCTGGAAATCATTTCTTCACTCTGATGTGCGGGCAACGGATGACTTTATGGAGATTGTTGAGGATTTGCCGGTGCAAGTAACTTGCGATGGCGTAGTCTGAAAGACCGCTTAGGGCGGTCTTACTTTTTGCAGTCACAAAAAAGCCCGGAGTCCCGGGCTTTTGGTTATTTGCAAAGTTAAGAAAATTTGCATCAGTTCTGAGAACCTACACACCTAAATATCAATATTCCCCGCCCGCAGCGCATTGGCTTCGATGAACTCGCGGCGTGGCTCTACTTCGTCGCCCATGAGCATCGTAAACACGCGGTCGGCTTCGATGGCGTCGTCGATTTGCACTTTGAGCAAGCGGCGCACGGTGGGGTCCATGGTGGTTTCCCAGAGTTGCGCGGGGTTCATTTCGCCCAGGCCTTTGTAGCGCTGGCGCGCCGTGCCGTTTTCGGCCTGGGCAATCAGCCAGGCCATGGCTTGGCGGAAGTCGCCAACTTTTTCTTCCTTTGCGCGCTCGCCCTCGCCGCGCATCACGCGGGCGCCTTCGGAAAGCAGGTCTTTGAAGGTGCTCGCCGCTTCGGCCAGCGCGCCGTAGTCGGCGCCGTGCACAAAGTCTTGCGTGAGCACGCTGCTTTTGACGTTGCCGTGGTGGCGGCGGCTGATGCGCAAAATGGGTTTGTCGCTGCGGACGTCAAACTCGCCAGCGACTTCGGCATCGGGCAGGCGCGCTTGCAGGGCGGCGGCGGATAGCTCGGCGTCGGCCACGGTGTCTAGGTTCAGCGCCACGCCATCGGCTACAGCACGCAGGGCTTCGGCGTCCATGAAGTTTTGCAGGCGCGCGATCACGCTTTGCGCCACCTGGTGCTTGCGCGCCAGTTCGGCCAAGGTGTCACCTTGCAAGGTGCTGCCGTTGGGGCCGCCGGTAAATACCGAGGCGTTGATGAGCGCAATGCGCATCAAAAAGCTGTCCAGTGCCGAGGCGTCTTTCAGGTACAACTCTTCCTTACCTGCCTTCACTTTATACAGTGGGGGCTGCGCGATATAGATGTGGCCACGCTCGACCAGCTCGGGCATTTGGCGGTAGAAGAAGGTAAGCAGCAAGGTGCGGATATGCGCACCGTCCACGTCGGCGTCGGTCATGATGATGATGCGGTGG
>JBBAPY010000082.1:0-11063 GCA_040400635.1 Rhodoferax sp. | reverse complement strand
AGCAAGTACGTGGAATGGCTGATCACCGTGGTGGTGCTGGTCAATTGTTCGGCGGTGATTTTGGACTCGGTGCCGGAAGTGCATGCCGACTACAAAGACTTCTTCCATGAGCTCGAGTTCTGGAGCGTGACCTTCTTCACCATCGAATATGTGCTGCGCGTCTGGTCGCTGGGGGCCAAGTTCGCTGGTGGCGAGGGCGGCTCCTGGAAAGGGCGTAGCGAGTACATCTTCAGTCCCTTTGGCCTGGTGGACTTTTTTGCCACCATGCCGCATTACATGCATATGTTTTTCCCGTCGCTGGACTTGCGTATTCTGCGCGTCTTGCGGCTGTTGCGGATTCTTAAACTTTCTAAGTACAACACCGCTTTGCAAGACTTGTTCCATGCGGTGTACTCCGAGCGCCGGGCCTTTGGCTCAGCCGCCTTTTTGCTGCTGATTGCTACCGTGGTGTCGGCGTCGCTCATGCACTTTGCCGAAGGGCATGAGCAGCCCGAGCAATTTGGCTCCATTCCGCATGCGATTTACTGGTCCATCGTGACCATCACCTCGGGCTACGGCAACGTCGACCCGGTCACGAAGGCGGGCGAGGTGATTGCGCTGCTCACCGGCTTTTTGGGCGTGTGTATGGCGGCCATCATGACTGGTATCGTCGCCTCGGCCTTCTCTAACCAAATTTCCCGCAAAAAAGCGGCTTACCAGAGCCAGTTGCGCTTGGTCTTGGCCGATGGCGTGGTTACCGATGCCGAACGGGAATCCCTCAAAGCCCTCCAAGTTAAATACCGCCTGTCCGATGCGCAGGTGCAGGTATTTATCGATGAAGCGCAAGGCAAGAAAAAATAATGCATATCGACAACCCGATTGAAGAGCTGACCGGCATCCGCCGCGTCAAGCGCCGCGTATTTGAAATCCTGGACGGCGCGGTGGTGGATGACGCCAACCGGGCTTGCGAAATCTTTATCGCCACCCTGGTCGTAGCCAATGTGCTCTCTATTATTTTGGAGTCGCTGCACGACGTGCATGAGGCCTACCATGAGTATTTTTACGCCTTTGACGTGTTTAGCGTGATCGTGTTCTCGATCGAGTATGTGCTGCGTGTCTGGTCTTATGGCGAGAAGTACCCCAAGGCCGAAGGCAGCGCCTGGCGTGGCCGCAAAGACTATATGTTCAGCGCCTTTGGCGTGGTGGACTTCGCAAGCACCGTGCCTTTTTACTTGCAGCTTATTTTCCCCGGCGCCGATTTGCGCGTACTGCGTATGTTCCGCCTCTTGCGGATATTTAAGCTCTCGCGCTACAACAGCGCTATGGATGATATGTTTGCGGCCATCAAGGCGGAGAAGGACTCTTTTTCTTCGGCTATGTTTTTGCTGCTGATCAGCTGCCTGCTTTTTTCGTCGCTAATTTACATCATCGAAGGGACGGACCAGCCCGACGTCTTCCCCTCCATCCCGGCGGCCATGCACTGGTTTATCCTGACCATCATCTCCGGGTGGGGTAATGTAGACCCCGTCACCTTCCTGGGCGTGGTGTTGGTGGTGGTGACGCAAATCCTGGCTATTGCATTGGCCGCTATCCTGACCGGTGTAGTCGCCACCGCCTACACCGCACAGGTGCAGCGGCGTGAATCCGAATACGAGCTGCAGGTGCGCGAAGTGCTCGCCGACGGCGTAGTCACTGAAGAAGAGCGAATCCAGCTCAAACAAATGCAAGCGAAGTTTGGAATGACCGATGAGCAAGTCGAAGCCATTGCTGAGCAAGTTCGGCATGAAAAGGCGGAAAGCACCGTCAAGCTGTAAGTTGCGGATGGATTAAAAAAGCCCATGGCACGCGCACATGGGCTTTTTTGTTTGGCAACACATGGTGCTACCAAGTTGGGAGACGCAATCTGCTTAAGCCGCCACCGCCTTGCCGCGCAGCGCACCCACAATGCCGCCCACCAGCGGCCAGATCAGCATCAGCATAGCCAGGCCAAAGATGCCGCCCACCAGGCCGTTGGACCAGAAGATAGACAAGCTGCCTTGCGACATCAGCATGGACTGGCGGAAACTGGCTTCGGCCATATCGCCTAGCACCAGCGCCAGCACCAGGGGCGCCATCGGGTACTTGAGCTTTTTGAACAAATAGCCCACCACGCCAAAGACCATCATCATCACCACGTCAAACATGGCGCTGTGTACCGTGTAGGCACCGATAGCGCAGATCACCACAATCACCGGCGCGATCACTGAGAAGGGTATGCGCAAAAACGCGGCCCAGTAAGGCACCGTGGTCAGCACCACCAAGAGCCCAACGATATTGCCCAGGTACATCGATGCAATCAAGCCCCAGACAAAGTCTTTGTGCTCGACAAACAGCATAGGCCCCGGTTGCAGGCCCCAAATCATCAGGCCACCCAGCAACACGGCGGCAGTCGGCGAGCCGGGAATGCCCAGGGTCAGCATAGGCAACAAAGCGGAGGTTCCCGCCGCATGCGCAGCCGTTTCGGGCGCCAGCACGCCTTCAATCTGGCCCTTACCAAAGGTTTCAGGCTCATTGGACATGCGCTGTGCAATGCCATAGCTCATAAACGATGCTGGCGTGGCTCCGCCGGGGGTGATGCCCATCCAGCAGCCGATGGCCGTGGAGCGCAAAAAGGTCAGCCAGTACTGTGGCAGCGTCTTCCAGGTCTCCCACACTACTTTGGGATTGAGCTTGGCGGACTTGCCCTTAAACGCAAGACCTTCTTCCATGGTCAGCAAAATCTCGCCGATACCAAACAGGCCGATCACCGCGATCAAAAAGTCAAAACCTTTGAGCAGCACCGGAAAGTCGTAGGTCATGCGCAATTGCCCGGTCACACTGTCCATACCCACTGCAGCCAGCGCAAAGCCTAGCATCATGGCGGCAATGACCTTGGCCGGTGGTTCCTTGCTCATCCCCACAAAGCTGCAAAACGTGAGGAGCTGCACGGCAAAGTATTCGGCCGGCCCGAAGTTGAGCGCAAACTTGGCCAGCACCGGTGCTAAAAAGGTAATTAGCGCAACCGCAAAAAATGCGCCGATAAAGGACGAAGTGAACGCCGCCGTCAGCGCCTGCGCTGCTTTGCCTTGCAGGGCCATGGGGTAGCCGTCAAAGGTGGTAGCCACCGACCAGGGCTCGCCCGGGATATTGAACAAAATCGAGGTGATCGCCCCGCCAAACAATGCGCCCCAGTAAATACAGGAGAGCATGATGATGGCCGAGGTCGGGTTCATCGAAAACGTCAGCGGCAACAAGATGGCAATGCCGTTGGCGCCACCCAAACCGGGCAACACCCCGATCAGCACACCTAGGGTGATGCCGATCAGCATGTAGGCAATATTGGGCAGCGTCAGCGCCACCGCAAAGCCATTGAACAGGTTGTTAATTTCGTCCATTAGAGCCCCAGCATGTTTTCAATTGGGCCCTTGGGTAGCGGCACCAGGAACCATTTTTCAAATACCAAAAAAAACACCAGAGGGACACCCGCCGACACGCTGATGCTGGCCGGCCAGGCAAAACTGCCGTGGTGCCGCATAAAGTAGCCAATGAGGATGGCCGAGGGCAGGTATATGCCTAGGTACACCATGGCAACGACATAAATCACCATGGGTACCAGCATTTGAAACACTGGCACCAGCTCTTCGCGGGTCGCAAATACCGCCTGGGATGTATTCCATTTGAGCAGCGTGGAGAGCACGATAAATGCACTCGCGGCTAACAAAAACAGACCGATGTAGAACGGGAAATAGCCAGAGCGCGGCCCTTCGTCGCCCCAGCCGGTGCCGACCCGTAGGCTGTCGGTAATCACCATGCCGGCAATGGCCATCAGCACAAGGCCCACTACCAGCTCCGGGCCGCGTGTCAGGGTGGCCGCGCCCTCTGCGTGCGCGTCCCCTGATTCATCATGAGGTGTTGTCATTGCAAATTCCCGTTCAGTGGTTCCAGCATCAGTTGGCGATAAAGCCCGCTTCTTTCATGAGTTCGCGGTGCAGTTGTTCGTTTTTCCCAAGCCAATCGAAATACTCCTGGCCCGTCAGCGCGGTCTGTTTGAACGCGCCTTTTTCCATAAAATCTTTCCACTCGGGCAGGGCGCGCACTTTTTTGAACAAGTCCAGGTAAAACTTCACCTGGTCGTCGGATACGCCGGGGGGCATAAAGATGCCGCGCAGCATCAGGTATTCCACTGGCATACCAGCCGATGTGCAGGTCGGAATGTCGTTCCAGGACTCGCTTGCGGTCAGCTTCACTTTGTACGGCAGCTTTTCTTTGTCCATGACGCACAACGGACGCAGGGCGCCCGAACGCCAATGCGATTCAGCCTCGATCGGGTTGTTCACCGTGGAGTCAATGTGTTTGCCCACCAGTTGCACCGCCACATCACCGCCGCCTTTGAGGGGGATGTAAATCATCTTCTTGCCCATGGACTTTTCCATCAGCACGGTGATGATCTGGTCTTCCTGCTTGGAACCAGTTCCCCCCATCTTGAACGACTTATCGGGCTGGCCTTTAAGTGCAGTCACAAAGTCCTTGGTGGTTTTGTACGGTGTCTCTGCATTGACCCACAGTACAAAATTGTCCAGCGCCAGCATTTGCACCGGTGTCAGGTCACGCCAGTTAAAGGGCACGCCAGTAGCTAGCGGCGTAGTAAACAGGTTGGACAAGGTAATGACTATTTTGTGCGCATTGCCCTTGTCACCCTTGACATCCAAGAAGCCCTCAGCACCTGCACCGCCAGACTTATTTACCACGATGATGGGCTGCGGGCTGAGTTTGTTTTTAGCGACCACGCCTTGCAGAAAGCGGGCCATTTGGTCGGCGCCGCCGCCGGTGCCAGCAGGTACGACAAACTCGATCGGTTTGGTAGGTTCCCAGGCCTGGGCAGGGGCCAAAAAGCTAGCCAGTGCCAGCACCACTGCGCTTTGGGTCGCGCGAATCAAGGTCTTCAGTTTCATAGTGTCTCCTCTTGTATTGAAAATAAACATTTTCCGGGCTCGAGCACTTTCTTGCTCGGCACCGCGCTCTTAAGGGATTGCTAGCCCAAACGGGCTCCGGCAATTAAGCCTTGGGCGCGCGCATAGTCGCTCGCACCCATCTTCTTGCCATCGTCAGCGCGCAATTTCAGCACCTCGATCTGACCGCTTTGCGTGCTGACAAATATCGACCCCTCGGTAACCAAGGTAATTTCACCGGGTTTACCCTTGCTCTCGCCATAGCGCCCGATGCGGTGCTTGCGGCAGTCATAGATAAACACTTTCTTCCCGTCGGCCACCGTCCAGGCGCCTGGCGCCGGGTTGCAGGCGCGGATCAGGTCATAGACGACGTCGATATGGTTGTGCCAGTGGATTTGCGATTCGGCCGCTAAAAACCAGCCCTCGTAGCTCGCTTGCGATTCATCTTGCGCACTTTCGTGGTGCGTGCCAGCCACTACTGCGTCCGCCGCTTCTAGAAGCGCGCTCACGCCCAGCGGGAAAAGCTTGTTGAAATACAGCTCCCCCAACGTTTCTTCCGGCCCGATGTCGCAGCGCTTTTGCAAAATCACCAAGCCCTCGTCCAAGCCATCGCTGGGCCTAAAGATGGTCAGACCGGTTTCTTTCTCGCCGCGCGACATGGCCCAGCTGATAGCCGACGGCCCACGGTACTTGGGCAGCAGCGAAGGGTGGTACTGGATGGTGCCGTGCTTGGGCACGTTCAGTAGCGACTGCGGCGCAAACTGCACCACATAGGCCATCACCCCCAGGTCGGGCGCCAGCGCCTGCATGGCCTGGTGCGCGTCATCGCCGGTTAGCTTGTCGAGTTGAAATACCTGCAAACCACGCGCCTGCGCTTCCACGCGCAAGGCGTCCGGCTTAGTGCCCGGTTTTTCCGGGCGACAAAACACGCCCACCACCTCGTCGCCGCGCGCCAAAAACGCCTCCAAGGCGGCTTTGCCGAAATCCTGTTGACCGATAAGCACGATTTTCATGGCTTTCAACCTTGTAATTGCGGCCCAGGGCCGCACGGCTTTTCTTAGATAACTTTGGCTTCGCGCAGCGCGCCTATGTCGGCGGCCGAGTAGCCCAGTTGCACAAGCACTTCATCTGTATGTTCGCCCAATAGCGGTGAGCGTGTGACTTCGGTAATGCTGTCGGACATCTTGATCGGGTTGCCCACGGTCAGGTACTTGCCGCGCTCGGGGTGGTCCACTTCCACCACGGTGCCGGTGGCCCGTAGCGAAGGCTCTTCGGCGATTTCTTTCATCGACAAAATCGGCCCGCAGGGAATGTCAAACTCGTTCAGGATGTCCATGGCCTCGAACTTGGTCTGGGTCATGGTCCACTCTTCAATGCGCGCAAAAATCTTCTTTAAGTGCGGCAGGCGCTTAGGGGGCGTCGCGTAGTCCGGGTGGCTAATCCAGTCTTCCTGGCCTATCACTTTGCACACCGCAGGCCACACCGCCGCTTGGGTAATGAAATAAATATACGCGTTCGGGTCGGTTTCCCAGCCCTTGCATTTAAGGATGGAGCCGGGCTGGCCGCCGCCCGAAGCGTTTCCGGCGCGAGGTACCGCATCGCCAAAGGGCGTGTCCGGGTATTGCGGGTACTCGTTCATGGTGCCGGTGCGGTCCAGGCGCTGCTGGTCGCGTAGCTTGACGCGGCACAGGTTGAGCACCGCGTCTTGCATAGGCGCCAGCACCTTTTGGCCGCGCCCGGAGCTGTTGCGCTGGTAGAGCGCCGCCACAATGCCCAGCGCTAAATGCAAGCCGGTGCCTGAATCGCCAATTTGCGCGCCGGTCACCAAGGGTGGGCCGTCGTCAAAACCGGTGGTGGAGGCGGCGCCGCCCGCGCACTGCGCCACGTTTTCATAGACCTTACAGTCCTCGTACTTGCCCGGTCCAAAGCCTTTGACCGAGGCCACGATCATGCGCGGGTTTAGCTCTTGGATACGCTCCCAGGTAAAGCCCATGCGGTCTAAGGCGCCGGGTGCAAAATTTTCCACCAGCACGTCGCAGGTCTTGATCAGCCGGTCCAACACTTCCTTGCCTTTGGGGTCTTTGGTGTTAACGGTAATCGAGCGCTTGTTGTGGTTGAGCATGGTGAAGTACAGGCTGTCCACGCCGGGGATGTCGCGCAGTTGCCCGCGGGTCGCGTCGCCTTCACCGGCTTTTTCTACCTTGATCACATCGGCGCCAAACCAGGCCAGCAGCTGGGTGCAGGTCGGGCCCGATTGCACATGGGTGAAGTCGAGAATGCGTACGCCGTCTAATGCTTTGCTCATAGCTGAAGAGTCCTTTGGAATTGCAAAAATCAGGTTTTTTTCGCGGTTTGCGGATTCAACATGGTAATGCGTCCGCTCTCCGTGCCCGCTGTCTCGTCGATGACAGCGTTGATCAGGGTAGGTTGCCCGCTTGCGATAGCGGCTTCCATGGCCTCGTGCAATTGGGCCGGGGTAGTGGCTTGTACGCCCACCCCACCAAAAGCTTCCATCATTTTGTCATAGCGCGCGCCCTTGACGAAAACCGTGGGCGCGACGTCCGCGCCGCCCGCTGCGTTGACGTCCGTGCCGCGATAGACCCCGTTGTTGTTGAATACCACCACGCAGATGGGCAGGTGGTAGCGGCAAATCGTCTCCACTTCCATGCCGCTAAATCCAAAAGCGCTGTCGCCCTCGATGGCAATCACCGGTTTGCCGGTCACCACGGCAGCGGCCACGGCAAAGCCCATGCCAATGCCCATGATGCCCCAGGTACCCACGTCCAGGCGCTTGCGCGGCTGGTACATGTCCACAATGCTGCGGGTGAAGTCCAGGGTGTTGGCGCCTTCGTTCACTAGCATGGCGTCCGGGTGCGCCTTGATGACGGCGCGCACGGCACTCAGGGCGCTGTGGAAATTCATGGGCGAGGGGTTTTTGGCCAGGGTCTCGGCCATCTTGACTTGGTTGGCGTCGCGCTTGCTAAACACCGGGCCGGTCCAGTCCGCCGGGGCCTTGGGCCAATGGCTGCCCATGCCGGCCACCAGCGCCGCCACGCATGAGCCTATGTCCCCCACCAGTGGCGCGGCAATCGCCACATTGCTGTCCATCTCGGTCGGTGAGATATCTATCTGAATGAACTGCTTGCCATGGGGCGTGCCCCAGGTCTTGCCCTTGCCGTGTGAAAGCAGCCAGTTCAGGCGAGCGCCGATCAGCAGCACCACGTCGGACTCGGCCAGAACATACGAGCGTGCCGCCGAGGCGCACAGCGCATGCGTATCGGGCAGCAAGCCCTTGGCCATGGACATGGGCAAATAGGGGATGCCGGAAGTCTCCACCAGCGCACGTACGTCGGCATCGGCCTGCGCATAGGCCGCGCCCTTGCCCAGCAAGATCAGCGGGCGCTTGGCGCCTTTGAGCAGGTCGAGCGCGCGGGCCACTGCGTCGGGGGCGGGAATCTGGCGTGGCGCCGGATCGACCACCTTGATCAAAGAGGCCGCGCCCTTAGCCGCGTCCATGGTCTGCGCAAACAGCTTGGCCGGTAAATCCAGATACACGCCGCCAGGCCTGCCCGACAAAGCCGAGCGGATGGCGCGCGCAATGCCCACGCCAATGTCCTCGGCATGCAGCACCCTAAAGGCCGCTTTGCACAAAGGCTTGGCAATTGCCAGTTGGTCCATCTCTTCGTAATCGCCTTGCTGCAAATCCACAATCTCGCGCTCGCTGGAGCCGCTGATCAAAATCATCGGAAAGCAATTGGTCGTGGCATTGGCCAGCGCCGTCAGCCCGTTCAAAAAGCCCGGGGCTGAAACGGTGAGGCAAATGCCTGGCTTTTGCGTCAAAAAGCCCGCTGCGGCTGCGGCATTGCCCGCGTGCTGCTCGTGGCGGAATGAAATGACTCGCATGCCCTGGGCCTGCGCCATGCGCGTTAGGTCGGTGATCGGGATGCCCGGCAGGCCGAATATGGTGTCAATGCCATTGAGCTTGAGGGCGTCAATCACTAAATGGAAACCGTCGGTTTGCCCGCCGGAATCGGCAACGGCAGTAGTTTCTTGGGGGCTGCTGGCAGTCATGGGTGTACTCCTTGAAGTCCTGGGTGGCGCGGTTTTTCACCGGCTGTACTTAGCACCTTACTCCCTGGCCTTAAGCCTGGATTCCCAGCGACGCCGGACCGCGCGGGGCCTTGACGCAGAGCACCAAGCGGGGCATTTGGCGCCAGGAATTCAGCCTGTGAAATTCACTCTCGCATAGTAGGCTTTTGCGCGGCAAATTTCGAGAGGGTAAATACCTAGACGGGGGGCGGCTTGAGCGGCTTACCCGATCTTGAACATTGAACTTTTAACGTCACACGTTGAAATTTCCATGTTCCGCCTTAGTGAAGCGAGCAAGGCTCCGTTTCCATAAATCGTGAACAAGTGATTACAATTGTAGGCAAGTACAAGGTCAAATCAAGCCAGCAGGCCGATATTGCTGCGGCCATCGCCTTGTCTAAGTCTATTGAGGAGTAATTGCTCATGACCAAGAAACTGAAAGTTGCTGATCTGCCAGATTTCGATATGGCAGAAATGCTCAAAACCGAGGAAGATGTTGCCCATTACCTGACACTGGTATTGGATGAAAACGACATCGGTGAATTCACCCATGCGCTGGGGATTGTTGCCCGTTCTCGCGGGATGAGCGCCGTGGCTGAAAAATCTGGGTTGACACGCGAGGCGCTCTATAAAGCACTGCGCCCCCGCTCCCAACCTCGGTTTGACACCATTTACAAGGTCTGCCAAGCTCTTGGCGTTCGATTGGTGGCACAGTCAGGACCTGCGCCGGTCTGACGCACCATGTCCTGGCACGCCAGCCTCCAACTCGACTACGCCTTAGAGCAAGGGCGCAGCGTCGCACGCCATAAGCACAGCGGGCCTTTGCGCATATTGCAAAGCCTGTACCCGGAGGGCGATGCGGTCTGCCACAACGTGCTGGTGCATCCGCCGGGCGGCTTGGTGGGGGGCGATACGCTGGAGTTAGACATCCACGCCGCCGCAGGCAGCCACGGCCTGATGACCACGCCAGGCGCCACCCGTTTTTACCGCGCCGAAGATGCCCCGGCCCGCCAGATCACCCGGCTGCGGCTAGACGAAGGCGCCCGCCTGGAATGGCTACCGCAAGAGACACTGTGCTACAGCGGCTGCCGCGCCGAAAACACCCTGTCCATGGAGATTGCGCCCGGTGCCGAACTCATGGGCTGGGACATCACTGCGCTGGGCCTGCCGCACGCCGGTTTGCCCTTTGAAAGCGGCTATGTGCAGCAGCATCTGCAATGGCCCGGCGTCTGGCTGGAGCGCGCCCGCTTGGCTGCGGACGACGCGCTGCTGATGCAAGGCCGCGCTGGCCTGGCCGGCTTGCGCTGCACCGCCACGCTCTACCTAGCCTGCGGCACACCGCCTACCCGCGCTGCCAAAGAAGCTGCGTTAGACGCCGCTCGCGCGCTGATTGCCGACCACCGCCTATCCGCCAGCGCGGGCGCTACCAGCCCGAATCCGCACACCGTGCTGGTGCGCGTCTTGTCCGACCAGGTGGAGCCGACGGTGCAATTGCTGCGCGCCATCCGCCTGGCCTGGCGCCAAGCGCACTGGCAACTGTCCGCCGCAGCGCCGCGTATTTGGGCGATGTAGCCTAGCGGCCTAAATCGCCACCAGTTCCCGTACCCCATCTATTTCCATATTGCTACCGCGCCCCTGGGCCAAGACCGAGCCGCGTTCCATGACGATGTAGCTGTCGGCCAGTTCGCGGGCGAATTCGTAGTACTGCTCTACCAGCACAATCGCCATCGCGCCCTGGTCGGCCAGTTTGCGGATCACGCGGCCTATGTCTTTGATGATGCTCGGTTGTATGCCTTCGGTGGGTTCGTCCAGCACCAGCACTTTGGGGCCTGCGGCCAGCGCGCGGCCAATCGCCAGTTGTTGTTGCTGCCCACCCGAGAGGTCGCCGCCCCGGCGCTTGCGCATGTCATGCAATACCGGAAACCATTCAAATATTTCTTGCGGCAGCGGCGTGCCTGCGGGCTTACCGGCTAGGCCCATCAACAGGTTTTCTTCCACGCTCAAGCTGGGAAACAAACGTCTGCCCTC
>JBBAPY010000081.1:0-11172 GCA_040400635.1 Rhodoferax sp. | reverse complement strand
GTAGTGTGGATAAGCGCGACGCAAAAAATACACCTCCTAGTGCAGTCAGTATCCCGCTGGCAACATAGCAACTAGCCACGGTTTTGCGTACCGCAATCCCTGTGTTGTAGGCTGAACGGCGCGAGCCTCCGATGGCTGTTATGTGCCAGCCAGCACGCAAACGCGTTATGAAAATGTGGCCAAATATAGCTACTGCGGCGTAAATCCACACTACGGTAGGCACACCAATCCAGGCCCCCGCGCCTACAAAATCCCAGGTTGCGGAATCGGGCATGCTACCCGCGATGGCAGTTGCATACTCTGTAGTCAATATGTCGTACAAAGCGCGATACACAATGAGGGTGATCAAGGTGGTCAAAAATGCGCGCAGGCGAAAGTATCCAATTAACATGCCGTTGACCGCGCCCAAGAGCGCACCGAAGATCACTGTTATCGTGACCGCGGCTGCGACCGGAAGCTTCAGCAGGTGCATGCAATACAGCGCACAAAAGTTCGTCAGCGCAAACATCGAGCCGACTGAGAGGTCAATACCTCCCACGATCATTACCAGCGCCATGCCTAATACGATAAAGCCGATTTCTCCCGCCTGGCGCCCGGTATCGGCCAGATTGGTCGGACCAAAGAAGTTGGGCAATATTTGCGATAAAGCCAAGGCAACCAGGAGCAAAACCGCAACCGGAATAGCCGTTTCCATCCATCGCTTAGCGAGCAGTTCTCCCAGCATATGGTCTGGCCAGTAGGTAAAGCGCCAGCGGTTGAGTCTGTCCTCAAAAGTTTCGTGCAGTACAGCCTTTGGGGGAATGCCGCTTGAAGTCTGTGAAGCTGTGTGAATCATAGTGTCGTCTCAACGGGTGCCGCTGACCCCTCGCCGGACGAAGCGTCCGGCTCGGGCATCTAAGGCATTTACAAATTGGAAAGTGGGGTAGGCAAAGTGCCTACCCCGCATGGACAATTAGGAGGCTAATTTCCAGCAAGTACCCTCAACCGAGGCATTGGCCTTGGTGATCGGGATCAGTGTGGTGTAGATCGATCCCTTGGTGTCTTTCGCTTTACCAGGGTTTTGCAGCAACCACTTAATCATCGCTGCCATATTGCTCGCCTGCGTTGGCACGTCATAGCTGAGGTTCAGATCAAACGATCCGTTTTTGACCGGATCACATGCCCCTTTTTGCTCGCCCCCGCCCGAGGTGGCAAGAAAAACCTTACCGGTCAAACCGGCTTCTTTAACGGCCGCAGCGGTACCACTGTCCATACCGTCCCAAAAGCCCACAATGCCGCAAAGGTCCGGATGCTGCTTCAACACGGTTTGCGTAATGCCCTTTGCCTTGGCGGCATCCCAGTCAGCCGCTTGGCTGGAGACCAGTTGCATTTGCGGGTTTTTGGCTAAGGCATTTTCCACACCCTTGAGCTGATACGCACTTGCAGCCGCAGACAGTGCGCCTTGCACGACAGCGATCTTGTTCGACTTTCCTTTGCAATGCTCAATCACTGCGTTGGTAGCCTTCTCACCAATCTCCACATAATCGGCACCCACAAAGGCGACTGATGAGTAGGAAGAACGCATATTGACCTGAACGATGCGAATGCCTTCGTTTTCCGCACGTTGCAAGAGTTTGGCGTAGGTTTGTACATCAGGGTTGTGCACCACAATGACGTCGGGCTTTTCGCCGATCAGCGCGGTCAATGCTTGGGCACCGGCGTTGGTGTTCCAATTTGGATCACGAGAAACGATTTTCACACCGAGGGGCTCTAGCTCTTTCTTCAAACCGGCCATCCAACCTTGCGCAAGGTCAAAGCCCATGGCTACAGGTATATAGCCAACCACCTTTCCCTTTGTGGATTGGGCATAGCCCGCACGAAAAGGCTCGTCTAAGCCCTTGCCTTGGGCTTGCGCGGCCTGAGGGAGAGCGGCTGATAAGGCCAACCCCGCGACAGCCAATAGATGGCTAATAGTGATGCTTTGCTTCATTGGAATTGTCTCCTAAAGGTACGCCGGGTTTTAGTAATGCGGTCCGGCAGTTTCCCGCATGCGGCTAGATGTCGCCTTGCTGCGCAGTTTCCTCGTTGCGAGGGTTAATCAGTGAATCAATAAGGATGGCTAACAGAAGCACGATTCCTTTGACCATGTTCTGTGCCGAATAGGACATATCGAGGATCGTCATGCCGTTGAGCAGGGTGCCAATGAGCAAGGTGCCAATAATCACGTTAATGACGCCACCTTTGCCACCTGAAAGGCCAATACCGCCCAAAACGACTACCAAAATCACGTCGTAAATTAATGTGGAGTTGTAGATCCGGGTTGGCATGCTGTTGACCGAAGCGGCCATCACCAAACCGGCAAAAGTGCCGATCAGAGCGGCAATTACGTACTGCAAGACCATCAAGGGTCGGGTTGGAATACCCGTAGTCCGCGCGCCCTGAGGGTTATCGCCGATGGCGTAGATGTAAGCACCCAATCTTGTATATCGCAAAAACAGCGCTACGAAAACTGCAACGACGCCAAACATAATGATGGGCATTGGGATGCCGCCCAAGGTTCCGCGCCCTACCCATGACAATTGATCGAGTTCCGTGCTCCACTGGACAATGTCGAGCCGAAAGAATGCAACCTGCCCCAGGCCTGCCAAGAACAATCCGCTGGCGAGCGTGGTAAATAAAGACGGAACCTCGGCGTACGCGACTAGCCATCCGTTAATCAGACCGAAGGCTAAGGCAAGGGCCAGTGCTGCGCCCAAAGAAAAGGGAATGGAGTGCGCGTCCTGCACCAACTGCAACACCAAACCGGCTGGGACCGCAAGTATGGCGACCATCGAAATGTCGACTCCCCTACCAATAACGATAATCGCCATGCCTAACCCCAAAATGCCCAGAATGGCTACGTTTTGTAGCAGGCCCAGCATATTTCCGCTGCTCAAAAAACCTGGCAAAAAAATGGAAAAAACCGCAAACATCATCAGAAAAATAGCGAAGACGATCGCCTGTTGACTGATGGGGGTTTTCTTTTGTTGATTGCTCATGAGAAGTTTTCCGTTATGGCGTTGACTGCCGCAGATATATGGTCGGTTAGCGCTTCGACGGGCGCGTCCATGGGAAGGCCGGCCTTGAGGAATCCGGCACGAAAATCGATCAGGTGTTTGTGCATCCAATCACAGGCGCGGTCTGCGTCGCGCTCTCTTAAAGCAGCAAGAATTTGCTCGTGCGCTTGCACGTTGCGCAGGGCCGACTGCGGCAACGCTTTTTGTAACAAGGTTAAGGCCGGGCGATACAAAAGACTGAATGGCTCACGCGCCAGCATTAGGGAGCGATTGCGCGAGGCGCGGGCCACTAAGGCGTGGAACTCAACATCCAAGCCAGAGTGAATCTGTACCGCCATGGCAACGTCCGCATATTCAAGGGTAGCCCGGCAGGCGGCTAAATTAGCTTCCAACTGCGCAAAGTCAGCGTCGTCAACGCGCTGAGCCGCGAGCCGTGCCGCGGCAGGCTCGACAACACTGGCTACCTCCCATAGTTCTTGGAAAGTCACCTGATGCATGATGAGCGACCGGGCGGCGCGCGGTGCCAGATCAAACAAGCCCGGCAAGGCCACAAACATTTTCTTTCCGCCCCGTCGCTCTACCAAGCCCTCCTGCTCTAACTGCCGGATGGCCTCGCGGATGGTCGACCGATTGACGCCAAACTGCGCTGCGAGGTCGAGTTCGGTGGGTAATGCGGTTCCGGTCTTTAAGCGCCCCGATAGGATGTGCTGCTCCATCACCCCGGATACGGCTTTGTAAGCCGGATCACGACGCAAAGTCTTGAAGATCGGGGCAGCGTAGCTGTCCGGCGGATCGAGGGTTTGCTTGACCATGTAGGTATGCGCTTGAAGACCATTAATGGTCATACAGTCGGACTGTCCGACAATCTATTGCGTCATCGTACTGGCGTCTTGTGTATTTAATATCGGTAGTTACCCTAGGCGAAGCTGGGTGATTCGGCTTGCTGCCCCCGCAAGCAGCCGGCAGAAGCCATTAAGGCCCCGGCACCGCTTTTTTCCCCAGGCGCGACTCGGTACCCTCTACCAATCGCACCAGATTTGGCGCGTGGCGCCAGACCAGCAGGCCACTCATAATGGCCAGTGCCAGGGCAATGCTGTTGTCTGCGCGCCAAGCCAAGCCGTCACCGAACACGTAATACACCGGCGCAAAAATGGCCGCCACTACCGAGGCCAGCGACACATAACGGGAAAAGTAAGTGATGATGAGCCAACTGGCCCCGACGGCGAGCGCCAGCCAAGGGTTGGTAGCCAACACCACGCCGGCAGCAGTAGCCACGCCTTTGCCGCCCTGAAACCGAAAAAAAACCGGAAATACATGCCCCACAAATGCGGCCAAGCCCACCAGTGCTATCGCGCCAGCGTCTAATCCGTAGGGCGCGCCCCATTGCTGGACCAAAAACACCGGCAGCCAGCCTTTGGCGGCGTCCAGCAAGAGGGTCACCACCGCTGCGGCTTTGCTGCCCGAACGCAGCACATTGGTAGCGCCGGGGTTTTTGCTGCCATAGGTGCGCGGGTCGTTCAGGCCCATGAGGCGGCTAACAATGACGGCGAACGACAAAGAGCCCATCAGGTAGGCCGCCAGCACGGCGATCAGTGTGTTGCCCAAGAGGGCCCATGGGCTCAGTGATGCCATCTGTGTTCTCCTTGACGATGCGCGCCGGATCGAGGCCTGCGCTTTACTCTTGCAAAGCGCACTGTACCGCCTTGGCAGCCAGCAGGCGCACGCACAGCTGCGGGTCCAGCCCGACCAAGTAGCCGCGCCGCCCGCCGTTGATCAAAATTTTTGCTAGACCCAAAATACTTTCTTCCACATACACCGGCATGGCCTTGCGCGTGGCAAAAGGCGAGGTGCCACCCACCAGGTAACCGCTGTGCCGATTGGCAGTCTCCGGCGTGCAAGGCTCCACCGACTTGGCGCCAATCTGGCGCGCCAGGTTTTTAGTCGATACCTTGCGGTTGCCGTGCATCAGCACCACCAGCGGCTTGGCATCCTGGTCTTGCATGATCAGGGTTTTGACCACATGAAATGGGTCCCAACCCAGTACTTGCGCGCTGTGCTGCGCCCCGCCATGCTCCAGGTAGTCATAAGGATGCTCACTGAAATCGACCTTCGCGCTTTTCAAAAACTGCGTGGCCGGTGTTTCACTCACCCGCTCTTTTTTTGTCACGGCACAAGCCTCTTGGGTCCAAGCGCCTTATTGCGCCGGGTCGCGCATCTCGTAACGGATCGCGTCAATCGCCTTGAGCAACTCGGGCGTTAGTACGGTGTTAAACGCATCAATATCCTCGTCCAACTGCGCTTGCGTGGTGACGCCGATGATGGTGCTGGCCACCTGCCATTTGCTATGGCAAAAGGCCAGCGCCATCTGCGCCGGGCGCATGCCGTTTTCACGGGCCAAAGCGTTATAGCGCCGGGCGGCATTCAGCGCTTCGGGCCGACCCCAGCGTTGCTTGCGCACCGAGTCGAACAGGGCGATACGCCCGTCCTTGGACGCATCGGGCCCGGTAATGCCCGAAACATCGTATTTGCCGCTGAGCAAGCCATAGGCCAGCGGTGAATAGGCGAGCAAACTTACTTGCAAATGGTGCATGGCTTCGTCCATGCCATTCTCGTGTGTGCGGTTGAGCAAGTGGTAAGCGTTTTGTACCGTAGCCACACGCGGCAGACCATGCGCGTCGGCTAAACGCACAAACTCGCATACCCCATAAGGCGTTTCATTGGACAAGCCGATGGCGCGTACTTTGCCCGCTTTCACCAGTTGGCCCAAGGCTTCCAACTGGGTGTGGATGGAGGTCACTTCACGGTCTTTGCTGGGGTCGAAATACATTTGCCCGAACAAGGGCACATTGCGCGTCGGCCAGTGCAGTTGGTAAAGATCAATCACATCAGTTTGCAGGCGGCGCAAACTGCCTTCGCAGGCCTCGATGATGTCTTTGGCGCTCACGTCCATGGCGCCGCCGCGCACCCAGGACATACCGCGTGAGGGACCGGCCACTTTGGTCGCCAAGGTCAATTGCTTACGTAGCCCAGGGTTTTTGGCAATCCAATTACCCAGAAATGTCTCGGTCACTTGAAAAGTTTCTGGTCGTGGCGGCACCGCATACATTTCTGCCGTATCCCAAAACGTCACACCCCTCGCGACTGCGTGGCTGAGCAGGCGGTGGGTTCTGGGTTCATCGACCTGCTCACCAAAGGTCATAGTGCCCAGGCAAATGGGCGATACGTGCAGCGCGCTGCGACCGAGTTGGATAGTTTTCATGGCAAGCAGTTTAACGAGGCTTCAAGCGCTATGAGTCGCCTTTGCGGCGCGCGCTTCCTCCTGCAAGCGCAGCACGCGACGCTGCACTTTTCCAGTGGTTGTCATCGGTAAGGCTTCAACAAACTCGATCTCTTTGGGGTATTCGTAGGGCGCGAGCAGACCACGCACATGGGCTTGCAATTGGCGCGTTAAATCCGCTTCAAAAGCGGCGCGATTTTTTACTTTCGCGGCGTGCAACGCCAAGTATTCCGGCGCAATAACGACATAGGCTTTCACCAGCGCGCCCCGGTCCGCATCCGGCTTGGGCACCACGGCGGCATTGGCCACGGCAGCGTGTTTGACCAGGCAGTTTTCAATCTCGCCCGGCCCGATGCGGTAACCGGCGGACTTAAACACGTCGTCGCTGCGCCCTTGGTACCACAAATAGCCTTGCCCATCGCGCACTGCCAGGTCGCCGGTACGGCACCAGTCGCCGGTGTATTTGCTTTGGGTGGCTTGCGGGTTTTTCCAGTAGCCCAAAAAGAAAATCGGGTCCGGCGTGCCATGCACATCCAAACGGTGCAGCGCCACATCGCCGGGCTCGCCCACCGGGCATTCGCGGCCCGCCTCGTCAATCACCGCCACCCGGTGCCCCGGATAACCCATGCCCATGCTGCCGGGCTTGGGCGGCCACAGGCGCGCGCAATTGCCGACGATGTAATTGATTTCCGTCTGCCCGAACATTTCATTGACCGTCACGCCTAACTGCTTTTTGCAATAGGCAAACACCGCGTCGCCCACCGCCTCGCCCGCGCTCATGATGGCCTGCAGTTTCAAGCCCCAGGCCCGGCGCACGCTGCGGCCTGGCTGACCCGGCGCGGCTTTCATCATGGCTTTGAGCGCGGTAGGGAACAAAAAAGTATGCGTCACGCCACAGCGCGCCATCAGCTGCAAAGCCACTTCCGGGCCGAAGCGCCCGCCATAGGCCACGATTTCGCGACCGAAATACAGCGTGGGCAAGAGCGCGTCCATCAGCCCGCCCGTCCAAGCCCAATCGGCCGGGCTCCAAAACACGGCCTCAGAGCCTGCGGGTAATGCATCTTCGGCCACGGCGGGCGCTGCCGGGTCAAAGCCAAACCAATTTTGGCTGCACACAAAACCGGTCAAGTTGCCAATCAGCGCGCGGTGCGGAATCAGGGCGCCTTTGGGGTTGCCGGTGGTGCCGCTGGTGTAGATCAGCACCGCAGGGTCTTCGGCCAGGGTGCTGACGGGCTTGAAGCTGGCTTTGCCTTGTGGCGCCCACGCGCTGCGCACCGCCCGTAGCGCCGGACATTGCGGCTGCAAGGCCAGCACTGCGCTGTGCACGCTGTCGTGGCAAATCGCCAGCACCGCGTCGCTATCCTGTAAGCGGTAGGCCAGCGCTTCGGGGCCGAACAACATGGACAAAGGCATGGCCACGGCGCCCATTTGCAGCACGGCGATATAGGCCACCGCCGTATCAAAACACTGCGGCATCACGATGGCCACGCGGTCGCCGCGCTGCACGCCCTGCGCACGCAAAGCGTTAGACAAACGGTTGGCCGCAGTTTGCAATTGCGCATAGCTATAACTTTGGGTGCTGCCGTCCTCTTGGTAGCTGCGGATGGCAATGCGCCGGGCGCTGTCGGGGGCACGCGCCCAGCGGGCGGCGCACGCCGCGGCCATATTGAAGCGCTTGGGCACCTTCCAGCTGAACTGGCGGTGAAGCTGCTGGTAGGCAGCGGGCGCGGCGGTGGACGCAACTGCGGTGTCCCGTTTCGGACTGCGGGGCGAGGCGGGCATGGGAAGTCTCCTTATGATGGCGAAATGTACCAAGCCCGACGCATCGCCCGTAGCGAATTTATCCCCATCCGCAATCTTAGCTACCACGTCCAGGTCTGGGGCACGCCCGCGCCGCAGCGCATTCCCCTGGTGATGGTGCATGGCTGGATGGATGTGGCTGCGTCCTACCAGTTTGTCGTCGATGCTATGGCACAAGACCATTACATCATCGCCCCGGACTGGCGCGGTTATGGCAAAACCGCCTCGGGCGGCGTGGACAATTTCTGGTTTCCGGACTACCTGGCGGACTTGGACTTTTTGCTGGACCACTACGCGCCCGCCGACCGGCCGCAGCCGCAGGTCAACCTGGTGGGGCACAGCATGGGCGGTAACGTGGTGATGCACTACGCAGGGGTGCGCCCAGAGCGCATACGCCGCCTGATCAACCTGGAGGGCTTTGGCCTTCCCGAGGCATCGCCCGCACAGGCGCCGGGGCGCTACGCCAAGTGGATGGACGAACTGAAAAAGCTGCACCAAGGCGAGCTGGACCTGCGGCCCTACGACACGCCGCAAGGCGTGGCGCGCCGCCTGATGAAAACCAACCCCCGCCTGGGCGCGGACAAAGCCGACTGGCTGGCCCGCCACTGGGCGGCCGAGGATGTGCAGGGCCGCTGGCGCATCCAGGGCGACGCGGCGCACAAAATCAGCAATGCCAATATTTACCGGGTGGAGGAAGTGCGCGCGCTCTACCAGCGCCTGGCTATGCCGGTTTTGGCCGTCGAAGCGGCGGACAACAGCCTGGATTTCTGGTGGAAAGGCAAATACACCTTGGCCGAGTACCACGAGCGCCTCAAAGACGTGGCGCAAGTCGAAATCGCCCGGATTGAAGAAGCCGGACACATGATGCACCATGACCAGCCGCAGGTGCTGGCGGCGCTGATTGAGCGTTTTATCGCCTGAGCAAGGCTTTTGCCCCAGGCCGCGATAACGGGAAGCAGCGCCGCCCTCCTGTCTTCCAGCACTTGCCTCCTGTCTCTTACACCCGCCCCAGCCAAGGCGGCGACATCGGCGCATGAGAAAATGCGCCTTTACGCAATTAGCAGGACACAAGACCATGGAAGTAGAACGCAGCAACCTGATCGGCAGCACTTTGGCAGATTTAAGCCACCGCAGCGCCGAACTCCGGGGGTATCTTTGACTACGCTGCTAAATCGGAACGACTGCGCACTGTTAACGCCTGGCTGGAAGACCCCAGCGTCTGGAACGACAGCAAGCGCGCCCAGGAACTAGGCAAAGAGAAAAAAGCCCTGGATGGCGTGGTCGTCACCCTAGACGAGCTGACCCGCGACCTATCGGACAACACCGAACTCTTTGAAATGTCGCGCGACGAGGGCGATGAGGCTGGCTTGCTGACGATCGAAGCCGATGCCGCTCGGCTGGCGCTGATCATCGAAGGCCTGGAATTTAGGCGCATGTTCAATAACCCGGCTGACCCGATGAACGCGTTTTTAGACATCCAGGCCGGCGCCGGCGGGACGGAGGCCTGCGACTGGGCCAGCATGCTGCTGCGCCAATACTTGCGCTATGCCGAGCGCAAAGGCTTTACCACCACCATCGAAGACGAAACCGCCGGTGACATTGCCGGTATCAAAGGCGCGACCATCAAAATCGAGGGCGAGTACGCCTTTGGCCTCCTGCGCACCGAAACCGGCGTACACCGGCTGGTGCGCAAATCTCCCTTTGACAGCTCGGGCGGACGCCACACCAGTTTTGCCAGCGTGTTTGTCTATCCCGAAGTAGACGACTCTATCGAGATCGACATCAACCCGGCCGATGTGCGGGTGGACACTTTTCGCGCCAGCGGCGCCGGGGGCCAGCACATTAACAAAACCGATTCGGCCGTGCGCCTGACCCACCTGCCCACCGGCATCGTGGTGCAATGCCAGGACGGACGCAGCCAGCACGGCAACCGCGATGTGGCCTGGAAACGCCTGCGCAGCCGCCTCTACGATTTTGAAATGCGCAAGCGCATGGAAGAGCAGCAAAAGCTGGAAGACACCAAGACCGACGTCGGCTGGGGCCACCAGATCCGCAGCTATGTGCTGGACAACAGCCGCATCAAGGACTTGCGCACCAATTACGAAACCTCGGCCACACAAAAAGTGCTCGATGGCGACCTTGACCCCTTTATCCAAGCCTCGCTCAAGCAAGGTGTGTAAACGCATGACCCGCCCGGCGCCTAGCGCCCGGCCTATGGCAACCCCAGGAGTAAACCCATGACCCAAGCAAGCGACGGCAGCCAAACCGCAGCCGCTATCCACCGCAAAGATTACCAGGCGCCGCCGTACTGGATCGAGACCGTCGACCTGAGCTTTGATCTGGACCCAGCCAAGACACGCGTGCTCAACAAAATGCGACTGCGCCGCAACCCGGATGTGCCGGCGCAAGCCTTGCGCCTGGACGGCGAAGCGTTAAACCTAGCGCGCGTGCTGGTTAATGGCCAAGGCACCTCTTTCAAAATCGATGGCGACAAACTGGTGCTTGAAAACCTGCCCGAGGGCCATGAGGCTTTTGATCTGGAAATTTTTACCACCTGCGCCCCGGTAAAAAACAGCAAGCTCATGGGCTTGTATGTCAGCAACGAGTCGTTTTTCACGCAGTGTGAGGCCGAAGGCTTTAGGCGCATCACGTATTTTCTTGACCGGCCCGATGTCATGGCCAGTTACACCGTCACGCTGCGGGCGGATAAAGCGCAGTACCCGGTTTTGTTGTCCAACGGCAATTTGGTGGAGCAAGGCCCGCTAGACGATGGCCGCCACTTCGCCAAGTGGGTAGACCCGCATAAAAAGCCCGCCTATTTGTTTGCCCTGGTGGCGGGCAAGCTGGTGTGCCGCGAGCAGCGCATCACCGCACGCAGCGGCAGCGAACATTTGCTGCAGGTGTGGGTGCGTCCGGGCGATCTGGACAAAACCGAACACGCCATGGAATCGCTGATGGCCTCGGTAGCCTGGGACGAAGCCCGCTTTGGCCTGGCGCTGGACCTGGAGCGCTTCATGATCGTGGCCACCAGCGACTTCAATATGGGCGCCATGGAGAACA
>JBBAPY010000080.1:0-11355 GCA_040400635.1 Rhodoferax sp. | reverse complement strand
GCCATGCAGCTGGCGTCTGGGAAGCCTCTCACGGCGTGCCGCAAAACCGGCCGGAATTTGAAGCGGAAACACGAAGACTGCTGGAGAAGCAGGCTAAAAAACGCAAAGTGGAGGCAATGATCTGATGCTGGTCCTCGACCACGATCGCGCTGGCGGCTATTGGGGAGCGGTGTATGTGTTCACCGCCATCAAGGGCTTGCAAGTCGTGATTGACGGACCGGTGGGTTGCGAGAATTTGCCGGTAACTTCGGTGTTGCATTACACCGACGCGCTGCCACCGCATGAATTGCCCATCGTGGTAACTGGCTTGGCCGAAGAACAACTTGGGCGCGAAGGCACCGAAGGCTCTATGCGCCGCGCGCACGCTGCGCTGGACCCAGACCTGCCCTCGGTCGTGGTGACCGGCTCTATCGCCGAAATGATTGGTGGCGGCGTCACGCCCGAAGGCACGAATTTGCAGCGCTTTTTGCCGCGCACGATCGACGAAGACCAGTGGCAGTGCGCCAACCGCGCTATGTTCTGGCTGTGGCAACAATATGGTTTGCGCGACGTGCCCCAGCGCGAACGCAAAGTCGGTGAGCGTCCGCGCGTAAACATCATCGGGCCGAGCTACGGCACCTTTAATTGCCCGAGCGACTTGGCCGAGATCCGCCGCCTGGTGCAAGGCATTGGCGCTGAAGTCAATATGGTGTTCCCGCTGGGTAGCCATCTGGCCGATGTATCGCGCCTGGTGGAAGCCGATGTGAATATTTGCATGTACCGCGAATTTGGACGCATGCTGTGCGAAGCGCTGGAGCGACCTTATTTGCAAGCGCCTATCGGCTTGCACAGCACCACCAAGTTTTTGCGCAAGCTGGGCGAGATGCTAGGCCTGGACCCTGAGCCTTTTATAGAGCGCGAAAAGCACAGCACCATCAAGCCGATCTGGGACTTGTGGCGCTCGGTGACGCAGGACTTTTTTGGCACCGCCAACTTTGGCGTAGTGGCCAACGAAACCTATACGCGCGGCATCCGCCATTTCCTCGAAGACGAAATGGGCCTGCCTTGCAACTTTGCCATATCCCGCTTGGCCGGAGCCAAAACCGATAACGCAGAGGTACGCAAACTGGTGACCGAAAAAACACCGCTGGTGCTCTACGGCAGCTACAACGAGCGCATCTACCTGGCCGAGTGCGGCGGCGGCGGCATGATGAAAACCAGCTTTATTCCGGCCAGTTTTCCGCTGCCCATCATCCGCCGCCATACCGGTACACCGTTTATGGGTTACTCCGGTGCCACTTACATCATCCAAGAGTTTTGCAACGCATTGTTTGACGCGCTGTTCCACATCCTGCCACTGGGCACGGAGTTGGACAAGATTGAAGCGAGCCCGAGCCGCGCCATCGATGACTCCCTGCTGCCCTGGGAGCCCGAGGCGCAGCAATTGATGGAAGAGCTGCTGGAACAGCAGCCGGTATTGGTACGTATTTCTGCCGCCAAGCGCATGCGCGACCAGGCCGAGCGCGATGCGCGCGAGACCGGGCGCTCGCAGGTAGAGGCCAAAAGGTTTATCGAATTGTTCGGTCAGTCAAACGCTGGAGCACACGCATGAAAGCCGTGCTCTGGTGTTCGTCCGATCGATCAATCCTCCGGCTCGTCCGGGGGTTCAACTGCGGTGGCATTCCGGCTGCTGCAGTCCGTTCCGTACCCATCCGGGTGCGGGGAGTCGCCGAAAGGCATTTTGTGAGAGGCACTAACTATGACTGAAGCAGCTAACCCCTCAGGGCTGACAGACGAAGAGGCCCAGGAGTTCCACCAGTACTACGTACAAGGGTACATCTTGTGGGCCGTGGGCGCGTTCTTCGCGCACAGCTTGGTGTGGATCTGGCGTCCCTGGTTCTAACGAACCAAAAAATGGAGGTATGTATGGCCCAAGCAAACGAAGCGGATCCGACATTTAGCTCAGATAGCCACCTCAATGGCTACCGGATGATATTTGTTTTGATCTTTTGTGTGTTCATGGCGCTCGCCGTGGTTGGACAGTTGTTGGCATTGAATTGGCGCACCTGGCTACCCGGGGCGGAGGGATCGACGACCACCCTGGTCGGCGTGAAATCTGCCGTCTATACCGTAATTTCTCAATTGAGTTAACGAAAGGAAATTCCTATGTGGCGCATTTGGCGTGTGATAGACCCCCGCAAGGCGGTCGTGTTAACAGGACTGTTGATCGCGTTTGTGTCGACAACGATTCACCTGATCCAGATCAGTGGAGATCGTTACAACATCAACAGCTGGCATCCCGATACGGCCAAGGCCGCGAAGGCTGCTCAGAACGCGGCTCTGCCGCAAAAGTAAGGGCCTTTGGTCTTTATTCCGGCAGGCGCATGTGGCTCATGTTTTTGAACCCTGCGTCTGTCTTTTTTAATGATTGATCTCACCGCGCTGGAACCGTTAGACCGTATGTAGGTCGGAGGATGCAACTATGTCCATGCTGAGTTTTGAACGTAAATACCGCGTGCGCGGTGGAACGCTTTTCGGGGGCGACCTGTTTGACTTTTGGGTCGGTCCTTTTTATGTCGGATTCTTCGGAATCACGACGATTTTCTTTGCCGCTTTAGGCACCGTGATGATTTTGTGGGGCGCGGCCATGGGCCCGACCTGGAATCTCTGGCAAATCAATATCGCCCCACCTGATATCTCTTATGGTCTGCGCTTTGCGCCGATGATGGAAGGTGGTTTGTGGCAGATCATCACGATGTGTGCCATTGGCGCTTTCGTATCCTGGGCGTTGCGCGAAGTCGAGATCGCCCGCAAGCTAGGCATGGGCTTGCATGTGCCCGTCGCCTTCGGTATGGCCATTCTGGCCTACGTCAGCTTGCAGGTCATACGGCCGGTGCTGATGGGCGCTTGGGGCCACGCTTTCCCGTATGGCATTTACAGCCATCTGGACTGGGTGAGCAACACGGCCTACCAGTACCTGCACTTTCACTACAACCCTTGGCACATGATTGCGGCAAGCCTGTTCTTTGCAACGGTGCTGGCCCTGTCGATGCACGGCGGCTTGGTGCTCTCAGCCACCAACCCCGGCAAGGGTGAAGTCGTCAAGACGCCGGAGCATGAGGACACATTCTTCCGCGACTTTATCGGCTACTCGGTAGGCACCTTGGGCATTCACCGCCTGGGCTTGTTCCTGGCACTGGCCGGGGTCTGGTTCGGCATTGTCTGCATCGTGGTCAGCGGGCCTTTCTGGACCGGCGCCTGGCCCGAGTGGTGGGGCTGGTGGCTGAACATGCCGATCTGGCGTACCTGAACACACGGAGGATACTGACATGGCCCAATACCAAAACCTATTTACCTCAGTGCAGCCGGTTGGCCCCTTGCACGACGGCGTGCCTCTGCCGCGCGGCGATGACAAGCGCTTAGGCACCCCATTTTTATGGCACTTGCTCGGACGCATAGGCAATGCGCAAATCGGCCCGATCTATCTTGGCTCGCTGGGTGTTGCTTCGCTGATCTTCGGCATCGCGGCCTTCAACATCATCGGCTTTAATATGCTGGCCTCGGTGGACTGGAACCCGATTCAGCTGTTGCGCCAACTGTTTTGGCTGGCACTGGAGCCGCCCGCGCCAGCCTATGGTCTGGGCATTCCACCGCTGGCCCAAGGCGGGTGGTGGTTGATCGTCGGCTTTATGCTCACCGTCTCCATCATGCTGTGGTGGGCACGCACCTATAGGCGCGCACGCCAGCTAGGTTTGGGCACGCATGTGGCCTGGGCTTTTGCAGCGGCGATCTGGCTGTATCTGGTGTGCGGCTTCTTCCGCCCCATCATGATGGGCAGCTGGTCTGAAGCGGTACCGTTTGGCATATTCCCGCACCTCGATTGGGTCTCGGCCCTATCCCTGCGCTACGGCAATTTGTTCTACAACCCGTTCCACGCACTGTCTATCGTGTTCCTGTACGGCTCAGTGCTCTTATTTGCGATGCACGGCGCCACGATTTTGGCGGTCAGCCGCTACGGCGGAGAGCGCGAGATCGAGCAAATTGTGGACCGCGGCACCGCCTCGGAGCGCGCCGCACTGTTCTGGCGCTGGACCATGGGCTTTAACGCCACGATGGAATCTATTCACCGCTGGGCCTGGTGGTTCGCTGTGCTGTGCCCACTGGTCGGTGGCGTCGGAATCCTGCTAACTGGAACTGTGGTGGACAACTGGTACCTGTGGTCAGTCAAACACCATGTCGTACCCACCTACCCACTAAGCCATCCGGTAGTCATCGATCCGGCAATCCTGGGAACCAAGCCATGAAACGAACCATGAAACTCGCGCTGTCCCTGCTTGCACCGCTAGCCTTCGGTCTACTTACCGGTTGTGAACGCCCGCCTATCGAGACGGTACAAACCGGGTATCGGGGCACCGGTATGGAGCAGATTTACAACCCGCGTACCTTGCTCAAGCAAGCCTCCCTCAACCAGGCCCCGGCACCGGTCGAAGCGGCGGCTGCGGACGGCCCCAAGGCTGGCGAGGTCTATAAAAATGTGCAAGTGCTCGGTGACCTGAGTGTGGCGCAATTTAGCCGGCACATGGCCTCCATCACCCAGTGGGTGGCGCCTGATGCCGGTTGCGCCTACTGTCACAACCCCGAGAACTTTGCCGAGGACAGCAAGTACACCAAGGTGGTTGCGCGGCGCATGATCCAGATGACGCAACGCGTCAACCAAGACTGGAAAACGCACGTAGCCGAAACCGGCGTGACTTGCTACACCTGCCACCGGGGTAATAATATTCCGACCAATGTCTGGTTTGCGCCTAAAGACCGCAAGTACGCTAACAGCGTGATGGGCGATCTGGCCGGGCAAAATCTGGCATCGAAGTCCGTCGGATTAAGCTCACTGCCATTTGATCCCTTCACGCCCTATCTGAAAGACGCGGCGCCCATCCGTGTTAACAGCACTGAGGCCATGACAGGCATAGGGAATTACGCTAATCGCGCCTCCACCAAGCAGGCCGAGCACACCTACTCGCTGATGATCCATATGTCAGAATCGCTGGGCGTGAACTGCAGCTACTGCCACAACACCCGCAACTTCCAGTCTTGGGAGGAATCGCGTCCGCAACGTGTGACGGCGTGGTACGGTATCCGTATGGCGCGTGATCTGAACAACGACTACATGGAGCCCCTAACAAAGACCTTCCCTGAACACCGTTTAGGACCCAAAGGGGATGTAGCCAAGGTCAATTGCACCACCTGCCACCAGGGCGCCTTCAAGCCGCTATATGGCGCGGCGATGGCGAAGGACTATCCTGAGTTGCAGACCCTGGCCAAGCCCTAAACTCGGAAAACCTCAAGGCCTCCACACATTGCGGTGGAGGCCTTTTTATTTGGACACCCAGACATGGATGGCGCCACCGCGAGCAAGGACAGCGACCAGACGATCGTACTGGTGTTGGCCGATATTGCGCCGGCATCACTCGTGTGGGGTTGGACGCGCATAGTCAGAGGCCCCAACCCGTGGCTAGCGATTGATGGTGTGCGTTTTGCCAAGGTGCTGGGCAGTGGCTACGAGGGCGGCTTCAGTCTCAAGCCCAGCAGCTCGCGTCAGGGGCTTTTTCTGGTATTTCATACGGCACTGGCGGCTAGCGATTTTTTAGCGCGCTCCAGCCTGCTGCAAGGCTACCGCGAACGTGCGCGCGAGCTGTGCATAGTGCAAATGCGCACATGGTCTTGCAGGGGAAGTTGGGACGGCACGGCGCTGGATGTGACCCGCAGCGCTCCCACCCAAGGCCCTATTGCGGCGCTAACACGCGCATCCATCCAGGTGCGCAAAGCTGCGGCTTTCTGGCAACATGCGCCGCCATCCCAAAGCGCGATCGAAGGCGTGCAAGGCGTGCAGCTGGCCGTGGGTTTGGGCGAGGCGCCCTTTCTGCGCCAGGCCACTTTCACCGTTTGGGACAGTCTGGCCGCAATGGATGCGTATGCGCGTTCGGGCCCCCATCTGGAAGCTATCAAAGCTGCAGCGCAAAATCAGTATTTCTCAGAATCCATGTTCGCCCGCTTTGTTCCCATCTCCATAGAAGGTCGCTGGAAAGAGCGCGACTATGGCTGACCCCTTGCGCACGCGCCGCGTGGTGGTGGTGGGCGCGGGCATTGGTGGCTTGTGCAGCGCTTTGGTGCTGGCGCACCGGGGCCTGGACGTGACCTTGGTCGAGGCCTCCACCACACCCGGCGGCAAGATACGCCAGACGCTGGTTGATGGCGTCGGTGTAGATGCCGGGCCCACGGTATTTACCATGCGCTGGGTGCTAGAGCAAATGCTGGCCGAGATGGGCACCTCCCTGGGCGACATCCTGACGCTAGAACCCATAGGTGTGCTGGCCCGCCATGCCTGGCGCGGCAGCGCGCAGCGCCTGGATTTGCTGGCCGATACCCAGGCCAGCGCCGACGCCATCGCCCGCTTTAGCAGCCCGCAAGAGGCGAAACGCTTTTTAGGCTTTTGCCAACAAACCCGCGCGCTCTATGACACGCTAGAAAAACCGTATATCCGCAGCGAGCGGCCCAACCTGCTCAGCATGGTGGGCGACCTGGGCGTTGGCGGCATGGCTACGCTGGCGGGCCTGGGGCCGTTTGCCAGCCTGTGGCGCAGTCTGGGCCGGCATTTTCATGACCCGCGCTTGCAGCAACTCTTTGGCCGCTACGCCACCTACTGCGGCTCCTCGCCCTGGTCCGCGCCCGCCACCTTGATGCTGGTCGCACAAGTGGAACTGGACGGCGTCTGGTCGGTGCAAGGCGGCATGTTTGCGGTGGCGCAGGCACTCGCCAAATTAGGGGAAAAGCATGGCGTGCAACCCCGCTACGGCCAGGCTTGCACGCAGATATTGTTAGCCAAGGGCCAGGTCAGCGGCGTGCAACTGGCCTCGGGCGAAGTCATCCCCGCAGACGACGTGGTGTTCAATGGCGATGTGGCAGCGCTAGGCCATGGCCTGTTGGGCGACGCGCTGCGCCCTTCGTTCAAGCCCGTAGCAGCCGCAACGCGTTCGCTGTCGGCCTTTACCATGGCGATGCACGCCACCGCCAGCGGCTTCCCACTGGTGCGGCATAACGTATTTTTTGATAACGACTACCGCAGTGAGTTTGAAGATATTTTTCAAGGCCGCAGACTGCCGCGCCAAGGCACGGTTTATGTGTGCGCGCAAGACCGGCAAGACAGTGGCCTGGCGCACAGCGGCCCGGAGCGCTTGTTGTGCCTGGTCAATGCACCGGCGGACGGCGACACCCATAGTTTTGATGCAGGGGAGATAGACACATGCGAATCAAACAGCCTGGCCTTGATGCGCCACTGTGGCCTGGAGCTGCAATGGCAGCCGCATCAACGGGTGCGCACCTTGCCGCAGGACTTTGCCCGCCTGTTTCCGGGCAGCGGGGGGGCGCTGTATGGACAGGCAACCCACGGCTGGATGTCGGCCTTTGCGCGGCACTCGGCACGCAGCCCGGTGCCCGGCCTGTACCTGGCGGGGGGCAGCGTGCATCCGGGGCCGGGCGTACCGATGGCGGCCATGTCGGGCCGGTTGGCGGCCGCCACGCTGATGGCGCACCACGATTCGACCAGCCGGTCGCGCCGGGTGCTTATCTCTGGTGGTATGTCGACGCGCTAAGCGACGACGGCCAGCACGGCCTGTCCATCATCGCTTTTGTGGGCAGCGTGTTTTCGCCCTACTACGCGCTAGCACGCAAGCTGGGCGGCGGCGTGGCCGAGGCCGAAAACTACTGTGCGCTCAACGTCGCGCTGTATGGCAAAGCGGGCAAACGCTGGACCATGACCGAGCGGGGACGCAGCCATATCGAACGCAGCGCAAACCACTACCGCATAGGCCCCAGCAGCCTGCACTGGGACGGGCAAGCGCTGCGCATCGAGTTTGACGAAATCAATGTACCCATCCCGATGCGCGTGCGTGGCCGCGTCACCGTGCGCCCTGAAGGCCTGTGCAGTTTTGTCACGGCCTTGGACAACGCAGGCCGCCACCGCTGGGGCCCGATAGCGCCCTGTTCGCGCGTGGAAGTAGAACTGGACCACCCTAGCGCGCGCTGGAGCGGCCACGCCTACATGGACTCCAATGAAGGCGACGAGCCCGTGGAGCAAGGCTTTCGCGACTGGGATTGGGCGCGCGCCGAAATGGCCAACGGTGACACCGCCGTGGTGTATGACGTACGCCCCCGTGAAGGTCCGGGCCGTGTGGTGGCGCAACGCTTTGCGCGCAACGGCGAGACCTCCGCCTTCGAAGCCCCACCGCGCCATGCGCTGCCCCCATCAGGCTGGCGAATCTCGCGCGCCATGAGCAGCGAAATAAGCCACGCGCCGCAACTCGTGAGCACACTGGAAGACACGCCGTTTTACGTGCGCTCCCTGCTGCGCACCCGCCTGCTAGGCGAAGACGTTACCGCCGTGCATGAATCCCTGGACGTGCCGCGCCTAGTTTCACTGCCGGTGCGGCTGATGCTGCCTTGGCGGATGCCTAGACGGGGGTGAGAAAAAGACGCTGAACCTCACAAGCTTTAGCTTCGTAAGGCTGGAAGCGAGCTGGTCAAGCACCAGCTCGCCGAAGCTTCGTCCTTAATTAGGGCCTCGGATTCATATCGATATTGCGTGCCGTACCTAAGAGCGTTGCACACAGAGTCTCGTTTCCGTCCTCGGCCACGGCGTACACATCAGCGGCGCAAACAGTCAAAAGCTTGCCAACGTCAATCACCCTCCCTCTAGCGCGTAATGCAACACCTTGCGCGGGAGCGATCAGTTTGAGGGTCGCGTCGATAGTGGCATTGATCCACCCGGGCTTGAGGGTGGTGCCGGCAGCGGCCACTGCCGCAAAGTCCGCAATGGCAAATACCGGCGTCGCCTGTAACTGGCCGGGCCGAAAGGTAAAGGCGTCGCCTGCGCTACAAATTCGGCGCTTTCTAATGAGCGTGTTTTTGGAAAACGCGCGGGCTTAACAAGCTTTAGCTGGGTACGGCTAATTACTCCAAGGATTAATGACATCCAAGCCCAAAGCAGCAAAATCTCGCGTGTTGCGCGTGACCATGCTCAAGCCATGCTGCGCGGCCGTAGCAGCTAACAGACTATCAATGGCTGGCAGGGGACGTCCTGCGGCTGACAACAATCGACCCCAACGGTCTGCCACGCTCGTATCAACGGCCAGGATGCGCCCCGCAAAAAAAGCGGGTAAATCTGTTTGCAGCCAATCCGTCAGTGCCATGCGACGCTTGGCGTCGGAGACCCCTTCGATGCCTTTGCGCAATTCGCCCAAGGTCAGCACACTCAAATACAAGGTAGACGCCGGCCTGCCACTAAACCACTCGACTACTGCGGCCTCTGGCGTCTTGCGGCGAAGCTCGGACAAAACATTGGTGTCGAGCAAATAGCTCACAACAAAACCTCGCGGGTAGAGCTGGTATCGCGGTCAAGCACGACATCGTCCGCTCCATACAGCGGAGAGCGTTGCATAAAGTCCACCAAGGAGTGCGCATTACCACTCAGGCGGTCAAACATAGCGCGCGATACCACCACGGCCACCGACTGGCCATGCAGCGTGATGTTTTGCGGCCCTTCGCTTTCCGCGCACTTGACGAGCTCGGACAAGCGGGCTTTGGCCTCTTGCATTTGCCATACATGCATTTGAAACCTCCTTTTCGATACTCTGACTATACAGGTCAGAATATAGTATACGCGGCCGAAACCCAATCGCACCGTACCTCAGCATGGGTGGTCGGCTTACGCTAAGTCGTTACCCAGAACGCGAAAATTTCAAACGCCCATACTTGACGAAACCGGCCCCCTATTTCAAGCTACATTCCCCCGCCCTCTAGCCAAGGTTCTCTCCCGCTCCCTCGGGCCAAACGACGAAGCCAGCGCGCCTTCTGCTTCCAAGCCTTCGATATAAAAGGCTTCAATCTCCGGCGCGGCGCGGCGTAGCTCGCGTTCGGCAAAGGGCATATGCAGCAGAGCGCGCAGGGCGTACAGAATGCGCACCCTCCCGGGTATCCAGATACGGCGCTTGCGCGTTTGCATGCCGCGCACGATGGCGCGGGCGGCGTCTTGCGGCGATGTTTCGCGGTTTAGCGGGGCGGGCGTGGCGGCGTGTAAGCGTACAAAACCAGGGTGCAGGGCGCCCTCCGTGAGCAGCGGCGTCCTGACGGTGCCGGCGTACACCACGCCCACGTCCACGCCATGCGAAGCCAGTTCGATGCGCCAGGAATTGCCCATGGCCTCCACCGCCGATTTGCTGGCGGCATAGGCCGAGACCACCGGCGGGTGCGCAAACGCGGACACCGAGGCATTGATCAGCACATAGCCGCGCGCTTGCATGACTGCGGGCAGCGCGGCGCGCACGGTGTTGAACACGCCAAACACGTTCACCTCCACACAGCGCTTCCAGGCCTGCGGGTCCACCAGCGACACCGGCCCAAAAGCAGCCACACCGGCATTGGCAAACACCACATCCATGCGCCCGTGGCGCGCCAGGGTTTGCGCGACCACCTGCTCCATGGCGGGCAAGTCGGTCACATCCGCCACCAGGTGCAACACATCGCCGCCGCAGCGCGTGGCCATGGCGGCCAGGGGTTCGGCATCGCAGTCCACCAACACCGGCACGCCGCCCTGGGCCAGCACTTCTAAAGCCGTGGCTGCGCCTATCCCCGAGGCTGCGCCAGTAATAAGGACGACTTGGCCCTTGAAAGAAGAGGTGGACATAAGGAAGTGCGCTTAGCGCCCTAGACCGATTTGTTCACCATGAAATACACGATCGGCAGGGGTAGCACGGTGGCAATCGCACCGGCAATTTGCCAGATGCGCGAGAGGCGCCAGTATTCTTCACCCACGGTGTCGCTGGCGCGCAGCAAGGCGCGTTGTTTGAACTGGATAGGTACCAACACCAGCAGCCATATCAGCCCAGAAAAACTCAGCAGCCCATACGACCACTGAATCCAGGGGTGGCCGGCGCCGCCATCAAAATGCACTGCCATGCCGTGCCCGGTCCAAACCACGCCCACCGCGCCGGTGAGGGTGAACAGGGCGTCGGTGATCAGCACCATGGTGTTGCTGAACTGGATGATGGCGTGATTGCGCGTGCGCTCGGCCAATAGCGCCCACACGCCGCTGACGATAACGTTGCCCAAAAACAGGGCGGCGCAGACCAGGTGGATGACTTTAAGCTCAGGATGCATGCGGCGCTCCGTCGTGTGCGCTTGCGCTTTGTTTGCTTACTCGAACATGAGGCACGGCTTGCACCTCATCTGCGGCTTTCGCAACCTGCTCAGCTAGCCTTTGCTGGCGCGTTTGTTCGCGAGCGATGCGCAGATCACGCATTTGCCACCACACGAACAAGGCCC
>JBBAPY010000079.1:0-11469 GCA_040400635.1 Rhodoferax sp. | reverse complement strand
CGGCATTTGGGTTAAAGGTATTATATGCCATACTTTTATACTTTATGATGAAAAACATGGCACCCTCCCCTCTCCCCATTCCCAGCACAAGCACTTTTTCCCTGACCATCGCGCTGAGCAGTCTGCAGGCTTTTGTGTTTCGCTGCCCCAGTCCGGTACCCGTGCGCACCTCATTTGGAACCATGCATGACCGGCCCGCGGTTTTTGTGCGGGCCCAAGCATCCGATAGCAGCATCGGCTGGGGCGAGATTTGGTGCAACTTCCCGGCCTGCGGCGCAGAGCACCGCGCGCGTTTACTCGACACCGTCATCGCGCCGATGCTGCTGAGCCAAGGCTTTGACAGCCCGCAGCAAGCCTATGCCCATGCCACGGCCCGCACCGAAGTGCTGGCACTGCAAACCGGCGAGCCCGGCCCGCTGGCGCAGGTGATTGCCGGGGTGGATTTGGCGCTGTGGGACTTGTGCGCCCGCCGGGCCGGCCTGCCCTTGTACCGGCTGTTCGGCGGCAGCAACAACACTGTGCCCGTCTACGCCAGCGGCATCAACCCAGACGCGCCCTTGGCGACGGTGCAGCGCATGCACGCTGCGGGCTACCGTGCGTTCAAACTCAAAATCGGTTTTGACGATGTGCAAGACCTGACCAACCTGCATGCCGTGCGCCAATGGTTGGGGCCGCAGCTGCCCTTGATGGCCGATGTCAACCAGGCTTGGAGCCTGGACAAAGCCCAAGCCATGCTGCCGCGCCTTGCGCCCTTGAACTTGGCGTGGCTGGAAGAACCCCTGCGCGCCGACAGCAGCATGGCGGCTTGGCAGCAATTGAAATCGGGCGCGTCTATGCCCCTTGCCGCCGGGGAAAACATGCTGGGCAGCCTGGCCTTTGAACAAGGTATTGCAAGCGGCGCATTTGGCGTCATCCAGCCCGACATCGCCAAATGGGGCGGCATCTCCGGCGTCTGGCCGGTCATACAAAACATCCGAGCGCAAGGCCTGCGTTATTGCCCACATTTTCTGGGTGCAGGCATCGGCCTCATGGCCTCGGCCCACGTGCTCGCGGCGGCTGGTGGCGACGGCATGCTAGAAGTCGATGCCAATGACAACGCCCTGCGCAGCCTGCTCGCGCCGGCGCTGGCGCGGGTGCAGGATGGACGTATTACTTTGGACACACAGCCAGGCATGGGTGTGACGCCCGACCTGGATGCGCTAGCCCGGGCGTGCGCAAGCTAAAGCGGGGCCCACGGCAAGCGAAGCGGTACTGTCGCGTGTCTACGATTTACTTTGTCATCTAAATTTCACCGCAAATTTACACGGCAGATACGCTTTATCTGGGCACATTGACTAAACTCGCGAGCACATCAAAGGCGCAAGGGCGACACCGCGCCTCCATAACCGTTTTGACCCGGAGCTTTTATGCACAGCAATTTTATTTCTAACCCATCCCGCTTCTGGGCTGGCGCGCTGACTGCGATTGCTGCGGGCCTGCTGTTGCAAGCCTGCGGCGGTGGTGCGGATATCGCCAACAAACTCAACAATACGCCCACGGGACAAATCGCCGCCGGCGTGGTGACGGGATTTGGTTCCGTGTTCGTGGACGGTGTGGAAATTGAAGATGCCACGGCTACGGTCATCACCGAAGACAAAGACGGAAAGGCCAGCAACAGCGTCTTGCAAATGGGGCAAAACATTCGGGTCGAGCACGACGGCAAAGGCACGGCCTCACGTATTACCGTGGACGCCGCCATCATCGGAGCTGTGAGCGCCGTGGACGGCACCAAACAAAGTCTGACGGTGGCAGCGCAAAAAGTCAGCGCCAATGCCGATGCCAACGCCGGTCCGCTCACGGTTTGGGCCGGTGGCTACAGCAGCATCGCCGACGTCCATGCCGGCGACCTGGTGCAAGTGCACGGCAGCCCGGTCTATGACAGCGTTAGCAAAACCTACCAAGTGGTCGCCACCCGTATCCAGAAAACCACGGGCCTGGCCAGCCTGAAAGTCAACGGAAAAATAAGCGGCCTCGATACCACGGCCAAAAAATTCACACTCAATAATTTGACTGTCAGCTACGCCAGCGCAGTGTTGCGGCCTACCGGTGCAGCCTTAAGCAATGACGCATCCCTTACCGTCTATGCCCCCCTGAGCGCACTGAGCGGCAGCACGCTAAGCGCTAGCAACATCAAACTGAACAGCCTGCAAAACACGGCAACGGCCGCAACCCAAGCACAAGTGGGCGGCCAGATGTCGCGCTACGACAGCACAGCGGGCAGCTTTGAAGTCCAAGGCGTCAAAGTGTTGGTGGGCAGCGCAAACGTCAGTCCAAGCGGGGCGCGCCTGGTCAATGCAGCTTATGTGCAAGTCAAAGGCACGCTCAATGCCGACGGCAGCGTGGCCGCTAGCAGCATCAATGTACGAGAGCAAAACGCCAATACCGACCTGGCCAAAGTGCAGCTCATCGGGGTGATTAGCGACTTTGTGGACAACAGCAAATTTGTGGTGCGCGGTGTGCCCGTCGATGCCAGCGCAATCAAGGTGGCCTCTGCCTGCCCCGCAATAACACTGGCAAATGGCGTGGGGGTCAAAGTCAGCGCCACCCAACAGGCCAACACGCCGGTGGTGTTAGCCAACGCCCTGGCCTGCCAGGCGGCCCCCCAACTGAGCGTACGGCCAACGGACGGCACCATCAGCAATGTCAACGCCAGCGCCAGTACCTTTACCCTGGGCAGCCAGAGCGGGCAATGGAATGACCAAACCGCTTTTGTTGGCACCACCAGCGCCACTATGAGCGGGCAAGCGGTGCGCGTGGAAGGCTACCAGTCAGGCACCATGCTGATCGCCCGCGTGATCGCCGTGAAAAGTGCCATGGGCGAATTGGATGACGACCATTTCCATGGCGACTCCAATGACAGCGAAAGCACCAAGGGCTGGGACGATTACCGTAAAAGCCACGGGCATTAAATAATTGCAAACAACGGCGTGCAAGCGCTGCAGCGGGCAGCCGCTTGGCTAAATCTTCAAAACCTCTCCATATAAGGCCGCAGATCCAGCTCATGCGTCCAGGCGTCGCGGGGTTGTTGGTGCAGCATCCAGTAAGCGTCGGCGATGTGGTCAGGGTTGAGGATGCCATCCTGCGCTTTGAGCGCGTAGCGTTCGGGAAACAGGGTGCGGATGAATTCGGTGTCGATGGCGCCGTCGATGATGGTGTGGGCTACGTGTATGCCCAGCGGCCACAGTTCGCGGGCCATGCTTTGGGCCAGGGCGCGCAAGGCCATCTTGCCGCCGGAAAAACCGGCAAAGTTCGCGCTGCCGCGCAGAGATGCGGTGGCGCCGGTGAAGATGATGCTGCCCTTGTGCGCCGCGCCCTGCCCGCTTGCCCCATCGGCCCCAGGCTCAGGCCGCGCCACCATGCGCTTGGCTACTTCGCGCCCGGTCAGAAAGCCAGCCAGGCAGGCCATTTCCCACATCTTGGTATAGCGGCGCGCGGTCTCGGTCAGGATGCTGCTCGGCGAGTTGGCGCCTATGTTGAACACCAGCACCTCGATCGGTCCGATCTGCGTTTCAATGTGCTCTACCAGCGCGATCACGTCGTCTTCTTTACGCGCGTCCGAGCCAAAGCCGTGCGCTATGCCGCCATCGATACGGATTTGCTCGAGCAGGGGCTGCAGTTTGTCCAGGCTACGGCGGGTGGCGCAGACGGTGTAGCCCTCGCGGGCAAAGCGGCGGGCCACGGCACCGCCGGTGGCATCGCCCGCGCCGATGACCAAGCAAACTTTGGATTGAGACATCGCGCAGGCCTCAAGCACGGGGCGGCAGGCCGCGCACCAGGGTTAAAAACTCCAATTCGGTACCGGCGCGGCGGTGTTCGGACAGGGCCTGGTATTCGGGGTCAGCAAACCAGGCCTGGGCTTTTTCTTCGGAAGGAAATTTGAAAATAATCATGCGTCCGGCGCGTGGTGCCGTGCCTTCCAGATGCAGCGGCGCGTCATCAAAAGTGATGAACTCGCCGCCATAGCGCTTGAGTATGGGAAAAAAGCCTTTTTCATACTGGCGGTAAGCGCCCGCATCGGTCACTTGCAAGTTCACTACGCCATAAACAGCTATATCGCTCATGTGGGGTCCTTTAAAAAGCCTGGGCAACACCCCGACACGGGCGCTACCTTGCAAAGACGTTGTAGCAGTGGGCCTTGGGCTCGATTGTCCTGCGTGCGACAGCGCGGGCCTAGCCTTGGGCTGCACCGGCCCGGCACCCGGCAGGCACGAGGCCGGGCAAGCCATGAATCTTATAAGATGCATTCAAACAGCGCCTGCGGCCTAGAGCCCGGTGCCCCTATACAAAGAGGAGTTCAGACATGCCCGTGATAGAGAGCCAAGTGAACACCCTTGGCGAGGCCTTCGTGCGCAACCGGCAAGACATGCTTAAAGCCCTGGCCGGGGTGCGCACCGTGGAGGACAAGGTACGCGCCACGGAGGCGGAAAAGCAGCCCAAGTTTCACAAACGCGCCCAGCTTATGCCGCGCGAGCGGGTCAACCTGCTGCTGGATAGGGGCACGCCTTTTCTGGAGATATCCACCCTGGCGGGCTACAAACAGCACGACGACAAAGACGGCTCGCTGGCCGGGGGCAATAGTATTTGCGGCATCGGTTATGTGTGCGGGGTGCGCACCATGGTGACGGCATCCAACAGCGCCATCAAAGGCGGCACGATCACGCCCTGGGGTTTGCGCAAAAGCTTGCGCATGCAGGACATTGCCATGAAGCAAAAGCTGCCCATCGTCAGCCTCTTGGAATCGGGCGGCGCCAATTTGCTCTACCAGGCCGAAATCTTTATCGACGGCGGCACCACTTTTGCAAACCAGGCCATGTTGTCGGCAGCGGGCGTGCCGCAAATTACCGTGGTGCATGGGTCCAGCACCGCAGGCGGCGCCTATGTGCCGGGCTTGTCGGACTACACCATCATGGTGCGCAAAAACGCCAAGGTATTCCTGGCCGGGCCGCCGCTACTGAAAGCGGCCACCGGCGAAATTGCTGGCGACGAGGAACTCGGTGGCGCAGAGATGCACGCCCAAGTCACCGGCACCGCCGAATTTTTGGCCGAAAGCGATGCCGACGGCATACGCCTGGCGCGCGAGGTGATGGCCAGCCTGGACTGGAATAAGCAGCGCCCGCAGTTTGCCGATGCGCCAGTGCAGGCACCGCTGTACAGCCCCGACGAGTTGTGCGGCGTGGTGCCGGTGGACTACCGCCAGCCTTACGACTGCCGCGAAGTAATTGCCCGTATCGTCGATGGCAGCGAGTTTTTGGACTTTAAAAGCGAATACGACAACCAGACTATTTGCGGGCGTGCGCGCATTCACGGCATGCAAGTGGGTATTTTGGGGAATAACGGCCCGATCACCGCCAAGGGTGCGACCAAGGCCGGCCAATTTATCCAGCTGTGCGACCAGGCGGATATTCCGCTGGTGTTTTTGATGAACACCACTGGCTATATGGTGGGCACCGAAAGCGAGCAAGGCGGCATCGTCAAGCACGGCAGCAAGATGATTCAGGCAGTGGCCAATGTGCGGGTGCCGCGCATTACCGTGGTGATTGGCGCGTCCTTTGGGGCGGGCAATTACGGCATGTCCGGGCGTGGCTTTCGGCCCGACTTTATTTTTGCCTGGCCCAATGCGCGCACGGCCGTCATGGGCGGCGAACAAGCGGCCAAGGTGCTGTCCATCGTCAACCGTGAAAAAATCCTGAAAGAAGGCCGCGAACCGACTGCCGACGAAGAAAGCAAATTTGCCTTTATGGAAGGCGCCGTCATCCACCAGTTTGACCGTGACTCGCAAGCGCTGGCCGGCACCTCCCGCTTGTACGACGACGGCCTGATTGACCCGCGCGACACCCGCCGTGTGCTGGCCATGACCCTGTCCATATGCCGTGAAGGCCGCACCCGTCCGCTCAAGCCCAACAGCTTTGGCGTGGCACGTTTTTAAGCAAGGTGGCCACACATGTTGTTTGACAAAGTATTGATTGCCAACCGCAGCGAGATCGCGGTACGCATCATTGCGGGCTGCCGCCGCATGGGCTACCGCACGGTGGCGGTGTATTCCGAAGCCGACCGCGATGCTCCGCATGTGGGCTTGGCCGACGAAGCCATTTGCATAGGCCCCGCGCCAGCGCAAGACTCGTATTTATCCATAGAAAAACTAATTGCTGCGGCCCACAGCAGCGGCGCGGGGGCCATCCATCCGGGCTACGGCTTTTTGTCCGAGCGCGCGGCCTTTGCGCAAGCGGTGCAAGACGCCGGCCTGGTGTTTATTGGCCCGGACCCGCAAGCGATTGAGGCTATGGGCAACAAGAGCGCGTCCAAGATCCGCATGCTGGCTGCGGGTGTGCCCTGTGTGCCGGGCTACCAGGGCGATGACCAGCATGACGAAACGCTGGTAGCAGAGGCGCTCAACGTAGGCCTGCCGGTCATGGTGAAAGCCGCAGCAGGCGGGGGCGGGCGCGGTATGCGCCTGGTGCAGGATGCGGCGGATCTGTTGGCCAGCATCCAATCCGCGCGCAGCGAAGCGAGTAATGCCTTTGGCGACGGGCAATTGCTCATCGAAAAAGCGGTGCTGCATGCGCGCCATGTAGAAATTCAAGTCTTTGGTGACCGGCACGGCCATGTGGTGCATATCGGCGAGCGCGATTGTTCGGTGCAAAGGCGCAACCAAAAAGTGGTGGAAGAAGCGCCCAGCCCGGCGGTGGATGAAGCCCTGCGCGCACGCATGGGCGCAGCCGCCGTCGCCGCAGCGCGGGCGGTTAACTATGTAGGCGCGGGCACGGTGGAATTTATGCTGGCGCGCGATGGCAGTTTTTATTTCCTGGAAATGAACACCCGCTTGCAAGTAGAGCATCCAGTGACCGAAATAGTCTATGACCTGGATCTGGTGGAATGGCAATTGCGCGTGGCCCAAGGCGAGACGCTGCCGCTGGCGCAAGAGGCGATCAACGCCCGGCGCAAGGGCTGGGCGATCGAGGTGCGACTGTGTACCGAAGACCCGGCCAACAATTTTCTACCCCAAACCGGCCCCTTGCTGGCCTGGCAAGTGCCGCAAGGTCAAGGCATGCGCAGCGACCACGGCTTGCGCCAGGGCGGCCTGGTGTCACCGTATTACGACTCCATGCAGGCCAAGCTAATTGCCAGCGGCGACACGCGCGAACAAGCCTGTCGCACGCTCTTGCACATGCTGGACCACACCGTATTGCTGGGCGTAACCAGCAACCGCGACTACCTGCGCCAGATCATTGCGCACCCGGTGTTTGCGGCGGGGGATTTTTCGACCGGCTTTATTGCCGAACATCTCAGCCCCGAAAACTTTGCCGTGAGCCGCGCACCCACTGCGCTGCACAGCGCTCTAGCGGCCGTGCTGATTTATCGCAGCCAGGCATTAGCTTTGCAGGCCGATGCCGGGCTGGATGCGGAACTGCTGGAGTGGCAAAGCTCGGCCCCGGCGCAAGTGCCATTGCTGCTGCAATGCGGCGAGCGCAAGCTCCGCGTCACAGTGGCCGCAATGGGCATGGGCGCTTACCGCGTGCAGCTAGACGGACAAACGCTGGAGCTGGAGATTGTTTCCATGCAAGCGCCCTCCTTACGCTTTGTGCACCAGGGCCTAAGCGCTACGGCCGACTACGCGCTAGCAGACCACAGCGTGCATCTCTCGCACGACGGGCTGACCCTTAGCTACGCCGACACCACCCTGGCCCCGGCCAGCAAAGACGCGGCAGGCAGCGACGGGCGCATGCTCGCGCCGATGGACGGCAAGATTTTGAAAGTGCTGGTGCAGCCCGGCGACACGATAAGCAAAGGCCAAACACTGGCCGTGCTGGAGGCCATGAAAATGGAATTTGCCATCAGCAGCGGCGTGGACAGCAGCGTTACCGCCGTGGCCTGCCAGGTCGGGCAACAAGTCAAAGCGCGTCAGTTGCTGATCAGTCTGGCACCTACGCAAACCAAACAAGGAACACCGGCATGAAGCTCTACCACTGCGTCGATGCGCGCTCGCTACGCCCTTTGTGGGCCTTGGAGGAAATGGGCTTGCCCTACGAACTGGAAGTGTTGCCCTTTCCGCCGCGCGTATTCAAAAAAGACTATCTTGGAATCAACCCGCTGGGCACGATTCCCTATTTGGTCGATGGCGACACGCACATGACCGAGTCCAGCGGTATCTGCCACTACCTGGTGGAGCGCTACGGCAAACATGCATTTGGCCTCCAGGCCGATCACCCGGAATTCGGTAGCTACATCAACTGGTTGTTTCACAGCGATGCCACCCTCACCTTTCCGCAAACGGTGGCGCTGCGCTACGGCATCATGGAGCCGCCGCCGCGCAAGCTGCCGCAAGCGGTGGACGATTACAAAAAATGGTACCTGGCGCGCTTGCGCATGCTGACAGCGCATTTGCAAGACCGCGAATTCCTGTGCGGCGGGCGCTTCACCATCGCTGATGTTTGCATTGGCTATGCGCTGTTTTTAGGCACCACACCCGGCCTGGACATGGGCGCGCAATACGCACCGCATGTGCATGACTACCTGACGCGTCTGCTGGCGCGCCCGGCCCTGGTACGTGCCAGAGCCTTGGGAACCTAAAGCAAGTCCTAAAAGCCCTGCATGGAATTGACTTTTTGAACTGCCCCTAGGATGCCTGCATGAACCCCATGGACCCGGCTGAAACCGAATTGATGATGGAACAAGTGCGCCGCTTTGCACAGACCGAAGTGGCGCCGCATCTGAAGGCCTGGGAAGCGGCAGGCGAGTTTCCGCGCGGCATGTACAAACGCTGGGCCGATCTGGGGTGGATGGCCATGGGCTATCCGGAAGAACTAGGCGGCATTGCCGCGCCGTGGACGCTGCGTAATGCCTTTGGCGTTGCGGTAGCGCGCTATACCGGCAGCGGCGGCCTGCTGGCAAGTTTGGGCAGCAACAGCATAGGCCTGCCACCCATCATCCACTATGGCAGCGCGGCCTTGAAACAGGCCATCGTGCCGCAGGTGTTAGCGGGCGAAAAAATTGCGGCGCTAGGCATTACCGAGCCCGGCGGCGGCTCGGACGTGGCCAATTTGCGCACCAGCGCGCGGCGCGAAGGCGACCATTACCTCATCAACGGCGAAAAGACCTTCATCACCTCGGGCATGCGCTTTGACTGGATCAGCCTGGCGGTGCGCACCGATGCAGACAACAAAGGCGCAGGCGGTATTTCCATGATCGCAGTGCCGGGCGACGCGCCGGGACTGTCGCGCACCAAGCTGCACAAAATGGGTTGGCATTGCTCGGATACCGCCAGCCTGCACTTTGACAATGTGCGCGTGCCGGTGGGCAACTTGCTCGGCGAGGAGCACATGGGCTTCAAAATCATCATGGGTAATTTCAATGGCGAGCGCCTGGGCATGTCGGCCACCGCCATCGGCATGGCCGAGGCTTGCTATGACGAAGCGCTGGCCTGGGCGCGCGAACGCAAGACTTTTGGCCAGCCGCTGACCAGCCACCAGGTGCTGCGCCACAAGCTGGTGGATATGCGCATGCGCATTGAAGCCAGCCGCGCTTGGTTGGACAAACTGTCGGCGCAAGCCGACGCCGGCCAGACCGGCGCCGCCTGGGTGGCCGAGGTCTGCATGCTAAAAAACCAGTCCACCCAAACCATGCAGTTTTGCGCTGACCAGGGCGTGCAGATTTTGGGCGGCATGGGCTATATGCGGGGCAGCGCTTGCGAGCGGATTTACCGCGAAGTCAAGGTCATGACGATTGGCGGCGGCGCCGAAGAAATCATGAAAGAACTGGCCGCGCGCCAATTGGAAATTTAAGGATGCCCACCATGGGAAAAGCCATACTCACCTGCGCGCTGACCGGCGTGCTGACCGACCCCAAGCAACACCCGGTGCCGGTCACGCCCGCGCAAATGGCCGCCGAGGCCAAAGCGGCTTTTGAGGCAGGCGCCTCCATCATGCATGTGCATATTCGCCGCCAGGAAGAGGGCATGGGCCACATGCCTTCGTGGGACCCGGAGGTGGTGTGGGAAGTGACCGAGGCGATACGCGCGGTCTGCCCCGGGGTGATCATCAACCTGACGACCGGCGTGGTGGGTAAAGACATTGCCGGACCGCTGGCCTGCATACGCCGCGTTAAACCCGAGATCGCGGCTTGCAACGCGGGCACGCTGAACTATTTAAAGATCCGTTCGGATGGCCGCTGGGCCTGGCCGCCTATGGTGTTTGACAACCCGGTGGACAAAGTCAAAGCCTTTTTGGACGTGATGCACGAGACCGGCACCCTGCCCGAGTTTGAGTGCTTTGACGTGGGCATTGTGCGCTCAGTAGCTATGTTCAAAAAAGCCGGCATGACGGAGCACTTGGACTACAACTTTGTCATGGGCGTGGACTCAGGTATGCCCGCAGATGCGCAGTTGCTGGCCTGGTTGTGCAAGCAAATTGACCCGGGCGTCACCTGGCAAAGTACGCTGATTGGCCGACAGGAAATCTGGCCTGTACACCAGGCCACAGCAGATTTGGGCGGCATGCTGCGCACCGGCCTGGAAGACACGTTTTACCTGCCCGACGGCTCGCGCGCCAGCGGCAACGGCGCACTCATTGAAGCCCTGGCCCGCTGCGCCCGCAATGCCGGCCGCGATATCGCCTCCCCCGCCGAAGCCCGCGCCCGCTTGGGACTGCGCGCAGCTGCTTAAACATCTTTGTATTTTTGCCCCTGGAGACACCATGCAATTCACCCACGAACACCGCGAAATCCAAAAAACCCTCAAGCGCCTAATTGACGAAGACATCAACCCCCATGTGGACGAATGGGAAGAAGCTGGGATTTTCCCGGCGCATGAGGTGTTTAAAAAGCTGGGCAATTTAGGCCTTTTGGGCCTGACCAAGCCCGAGGCTTACGGCGGCGCGGGACTGGACTACAGCTACAGCCTGGCCATGGCCGAAACCCTGGGCCATATCCATTGCGGTGGTGTGCCCATGGCCATAGGTGTGCAAACCGATATGTGCAGCCCGGCGTTGGCGCGCTTTGGCAGCCCCGAACTCTGCGCCGAGTTCTTAGTGCCAGCCATTGCGGGCGATATGGTGGGCTGCATCGGCGTGTCCGAGCCGGGCGCCGGCAGCGACGTGTCCGCTATCAAAAGCCATGCGCGCAAAGACGGCGACGACTACATCATCAGTGGCCAAAAAATGTGGATTACCAACAGCCTGCAAGCCGATTGGATGTGCATGCTGGTCAACACCGGCGACGGGCCCGCGCACAAAAATAAAAGCCTGGTGATGGTGCCCATGCGCGAGGGGCGTGGCGGCAAGCTGACCCCTGGCATCGAAGTAGCGAAAAAAATTCGCAAAATCGGCATGAACAGCAGCGACACCGGCCTGATTTATTTTGACGAAGTGCGCGTACCCCAGCGCAACCGCATCGGTGGCGAAGGCCAGGGCTTCATCTACCAAATGCAGCAGTTCCAGG
>JBBAPY010000078.1:0-11529 GCA_040400635.1 Rhodoferax sp. | reverse complement strand
CTTCGTTGTCCAAGGCAAAACCCTGGCGCTTGACGCTGCGGATTTCGGCCTCTAGGGCCGCGGGCTGGGTCAGCGTTTTGGGCGTGTAGGCCTCCAGCGGAACATGGGCCAGCAAGCGCTGGCGCTGGCTGGGTGTCATCTGGCTCAAAAAGATTTTCCCGCTGGCCGAGCAATGCACCGGAACGCGCGAGCCCGGGTGCAGGTAAAAGCGCAGCGGCGCGGGCGTCTCGACCCGGTCCAGGTAAATCACTTCGCTTCCGCTCAGTGCCGTCAGGTTGCAGCTTTCGCCCACCTCGCTGACCAGTTTGCGCAGTACGGCATGGCGCGCACCATGGGCAGTGTCGTTGAGCAGCAGGTTTTCCGCCAACCGGCGCAAGCGCAGACCAGTGCCGTACAAGCGCCCGTCACCGCTGCGGCTGAGCAAATGCGCCGCTTCCAACTGCTGCAGCATGCGGTGCAGCGTGGGCTTAGGCAAAGCGGTTTCGTCGGCCAGGCTTTGCAGCGAAAAATACTGGTCTTTGGAGGCAATCACCTCCAACAGCGCAAACAGGCGCAAAGTGGGCGTGTCCCCGTTGATCTCCGGGGGAAGCGTGGGGGACAAGGCAGTGAGCGCGGGCATAGACGGATGATAGCGAAATATGAATCAAGTATCAATAAACGGAATTTTTTGGTCCATTAAATAGAATTTATATGCACAGGAAGTCTGTTTTTGGCTATAGTCCGCTTAAATTCCGTTTTCCGGAATGGTTTGTACCATAAGCCCATTATTTTGGTGCAACGCAGCAAATTTTCACCAGGAGAAGTTTTCTATGTCCCAAACCCCTAAAGACCATCGCAGCGTCGTCAGCGGCGTGCAAAAAATGACGCCTTCCGAGGCTTTTGTAGAGACCATGGTCGCCAATGGCGTGACGGACATTTTCGGCATCATGGGCTCGGCATTTATGGACGCTATGGACATCTTCGCCCCAGCGGGCATCCGTTTGGTGCCGGTGGTGCATGAACAAGGCGCAGCGCACATGGCCGACGGATATGCCCGCGTGTCGGGCCGCCATGGTGTGGTGATCGGGCAAAACGGCCCCGGTATCAGCAACTGCGTGACCGCCATTGCCGCCGCCTACTGGGCGCACAGCCCGGTGGTGATGATCACGCCCGAGACCGGCACCATGGGCATGGGCCTGGGCGGCTTCCAGGAAGCGCACCAGCTGCCCATGTTCCAGGAATTCACCAAATACCAGGGCCATGTCAACAACCCCAAGCGCATGGCCGAATACACCGGCCGCTGCTTTGACCGCGCCATGTCCGAGATGGGCCCGACGCAGCTCAATATCCCGCGCGATTATTTTTACGGTGAAATCCAGTGCGAAATCCCCAAGCCCATGCGCGTGGAGCGCGGCCATGGCGGTGAAAACAGCTTGGCAGCGGCATTAGAGATGCTGGCCCACGCCAAATTTCCCGTTATTTTGTCGGGCGGCGGTGTGGTCATGGGCGATGCGGTAGCCGAGTGCGTGGCCCTGGCCGAACGCCTGGGCGCGCCGGTGGCCAATGGCTATTTGCGCAACGACTCCTTCCCCGCCAGCCACCCGCTGTGGGCCGGCCCGCTGGGCTACCAAGGCTCCAAGGCCGCTATGAAGCTGATCGCGCAGGCTGACGTCGTGATTGCACTGGGTTCGCGCATGGGCCCGTTTGGCACACTACCCCAACACGGCATGGACTACTGGCCCAAAGACGCCAAAATCATCCAGGTGGAAGCCGACCATACCAACCTGGGTCTGGTGAAGAAGATTTCTGTAGGCATCCACGGCGACGCCAAAGCCGTAGCCAAAGAACTGCTGCGCCGTCTCAATAGCATGACGCTGGCCAGCGACGCGACCAAAGCGCAGCGCGCAGCCACCATTAGCGCCGAAAAAGCTGCTTGGGAAAAAGAGCTCGACAGCTGGACGCATGAGCGCGATACCTACAGCCTGGACATGATCGAAGAAGCCAAGGGCGAGCGTACACCTACCGGTGGCACCTATTTGCATCCGCGCCAGGTGCTGCGCGAGTTGGAAAAGGCCATGCCCCCACGGGTGATGGTGTCCACCGACATCGGCAATATCAATGCCGTAGCCAACAGCTACTTGCGCTTTGACGAGCCGCGCAGCTTCTTCGCGCCCATGAGCTTTGGCAACTGCGGCTACTCTCTGCCCACCATGATTGGCGCCAAAGCCGCCGCCATGGATCGCCCGGCTGTGGCCTACGCCGGCGACGGCGCTTGGGGCATGAGCATGTCCGAGCTGATGACCGCCGTGCGCCACGACATTCCGGTCACCGCCGTGGTTTTTCACAACCGCCAGTGGGGCGCTGAGAAGAAAAACCAGGTGGACTTTTACAACCGCCGCTTTGTGGCGGGCGAGCTGGAAAGCGAAAGCTTTGCCGGCATCGCCAAAGCCATGGGGGCGCAAGGCATCGTGGTGGACAAATTGGAAGACGTGGGCCCGGCTTTCAAGCGCGCCATCGCCATGCAAATGAACGAAGGCAAAACCTGCGTGATTGAAATCATGTGCACCCGTGAATTGGGCGACCCCTTCCGCCGCGATGCGCTGTCCAAACCGGTGCGCTTTTTGGACAAGTACAAGGACTACGTTTAAACCACGCGGCATCGATTACCGGCGGCCGTATGGAGACCACGCATCCGCGACTGCAAGCGCTGATGGCCCGCGCCACGGCGCAGGCCGGCGCAAGCCCGCAGGCCCTGGGCCTGGTATATCCCTGCGACGCGTTGGCGCTGGACGCTGCAAGGCGCATCCAGGACGGCGGCATGGCGCGTCCGGTGCTCATCGGCCCGGCCGCGCTAATTGCAGCAGCTGCCGACGCAGCGCAAGTGGATGTGCGCGATTTCGAACTGATTGACAGTGGAACCATGGCGCCGGATGCGGCTTTGTGCGCCTGCACTATGGCGCGCAACCGGGACCTGCGCGCCTTGATGAAAGGTTCGCTGCATACCGATGAACTGATGGCCGCTGTGGTCAACAAAGAACATGGCCTGCGCGGTAGCAGCCGCATCAGCCACGCTTTTGTGTTTGACCTGCCGCGCTACCACAAGCTTTTGGCGCTGGCCGATTGCGTGGTCAACATCGCGCCGGACCTAAAAACCAAAAAAGACATCCTGGGTAATGCGCTTGGTTTGCTGCACAAACTCGGCATCACACAGCCCAAGGTCGGGATTGTGGCCGCAGTGGAGGTAGTCAACCCGTCGATTCCTGCCACGCTCGATGCCCAGGCTTTGGTCCACATGGCGCACGACGGTGCCTGGCCGGGCGCCATCGTGGAGGGGCCGTTTGGTTTTGACAATGCGTTCTCCAAAGAGGCTGCGCGTATCAAAAAAATCGAGTCGCAAGTGGCCGGTGACGCAGACCTTTTCATCATGCCGGACTTGAATGCCGGCAATATGTTGTACAAAAGTTTTAACTATGTCGGCGGTGGCGATTGCGCCGGGCTGGTGCTCGGGGCGCAAGTTCCCATTGTGCTGACCTCGCGCGCTAATTCACTGCAATCGCGCATGGCTTCGGTAGCGCTGGCGGTGCTCGCCGCTGCGCCAAGCTAGCGCAGTCGAAACAGTATGTGGCCGCCGCAAACCCGATAACAAAAATACCAAGAGACACGCCCATGTTTAAATTTTTGTCCTCTGAGCCCTTGCACCAGCCGCTGGATGCGCCCACGCCGGTCGATGCGACCACCATCAAATGCACCACCTGCTATATGTGCGCCTGCCGCTGCGGCATACGTGTGCATTTGCGTGAAGGGGAAGACGGGCCCGAGGTGCGCTACATCGATGGCAACCCCAACCATCCCCTCAATAAAGGCGTGATTTGCGCCAAAGGCGCGTCGGGCATCATGAAGCAAAAATCGCCCGCGCGGCTGACACAGCCGCTGCTGCGCAAAGCCGGCAGCGCGCGCGGCGCCGCTGAGTTCGAGCCGATCAGCTGGGAGCGCGCCTACGAGTTGTTGACCACGCGCCTGGCGCATATCCGCGCCACCGACCCCAAGAAATTTGCGCTCTTCACCGGCCGCGACCAAATGCAGGCCCTGACCGGTTTGTTTGCCCGCCAGTTCGGCACGCCCAACTATGCGGCGCACGGCGGTTTTTGCTCGGTAAATATGGCAGCGGGCATGATTTACAGCGTGGGCGGCAGCTTTTGGGAATTCGGCGGGCCTGACTTAGATCGCGCCAAAGTTTTTGTGATGATGGGTACGGCGGAAGACCACCACAGCAATCCGATGAAGATGGCCCTCTCCAAATTCAAACGCGAGGGTGGACGTTTTATTTCGATCAACCCGGTGCGCACCGGCTACTCGGCGATTGCCGATGAGTGGATTCCCATCAAACCCGGCACCGATGGCGCGCTCTTGATGGCGCTCTTGCATGAGCTCATTCGCACCGACACGCTGGACTATGCATTCCTCAAGCGCTTTACCAATGCGCCGCAACTGGTGGTGCTGGACGAAGGCATGCGCGAAGGCTTGTTCGCCTTTGACCCCAACCCCGAAAAGGGCCCGCCGGGCGATGGCCGCAATCCGCACAACAAGCTGGTGTTTGACAAGACCAGTGGCCAGGTACTTAACGCCTACCCCGAAGGCATTGCCGAAGGTTGCGACCCGGCGTTGGAAGGACACTACACCCTGGCCGACGGCACACGGGTGGCGCCGTCGTTTCAGTTGCTGCGCGAGCGCGTAGCCAGCTGCACACCCGAGTGGGCAGCGGCCATTACAGGCATCGCTGCCGAGCGTATCGTTGCGCTAGCGCAAGAGATGGGGCACGCGGCCTTGCAACAGGCGTTTGAATTGCCCATCCCCTGGACCGATGCCTGGGGCAAGCTCCACCCCAGGACACAGGCGCGGCCTTTGGCTTTTCATGCCATGCGCGGCCTGGCAGCGCACTCCAACGGCTTTCAAACCGTGCGCGCTTTAGCGGTGCTGATGAGCGTATTGGGCACCATCGACGCCCCCGGTGGCTTTCGGCACAAAGCGCCCTACCCACGCCACATCGTGCCCAATTACCGCGCTTTCAATTCGCCCGAGATGATCCAGCCCAACACGCCGCTCAATGCCGCGCCCCTGGGCTTTCCGGCGCACCCCGACGAATTGGCCATCAACCCGGATGGTTCGCCCATCCGCATCGATCACGCCTTTTCGTGGGAGCATCCGCTGTCGGCCCACGGGCTGATGCACAACGTGATCACCAATGCGACGCGCGGCGACCCCTACCGCATCGACACCTTGATGATGTTCATGGCCAATATGGCCTGGAACAGCACCATGAACACCATGGCGATTCGCGAAATGCTCAATCGCAAGGACGCGCAAGGCGAATTCCTGATTCCGTTTTTGGTCGTGTGTGACGCTTTCCAAAGTGAGACCGTAGCCTTTGCCGATTTGGTCTTGCCCGACACGACGTATTTGGAGCGCCACGATGTGATGGGCATGCTGGACCGTCCGATCTCGGAGTTTGACGGCCCTGTCGATTCAGTACGCGTTCCCGTGGTCAAGCCGCTGGGCGAATGCAAGCCCTTCCAAGAGGTGTTGATCGAGTTGGCCGGGCGTTTGAAATTTCCCGCTTTCACTACGCCTGAAGGCACGCGCAAATTCACCGGCTATCCTGACTTTGTGGTGAATTTTCAGCCCCAGCCAGGCATCGGCTTTTTGATGGGCTGGCGCGGCAAAAATGGCGACCAACATTTGCGTGGCGAACCCAACCCCAAGCAGTGGGAAGCCTACGCGCAAAACAACTGCGTGTTCCAGTACCACATGCCCGAAAGCATGCATTTCATGCGCAACTGGAACCGTGAGTATCTAGACTTTGCCAAAGAAAAAGGCTGGCGGCAAAAAAACGACCCCGTGCAATTAGCGATTTATTCAGACACCTTGCAAGCCTTTCGATTAGCTGCGCAAGGCAAAACCGAAGGCCGCCAGCCCCCCGAGCATTTGCGCGAACGCATCCATACCTATTTTGATCCCCTGCCGTTTTGGTACGCGCCCCTGGAAGACGCCGCCACCGACCTGGATAGCTACCCGCTCAATGCCATCACCCAGCGTCCGATGGCGATGTACCACTCCTGGGATTCGCAAAACGCCTGGCTGCGCCAGATCCACAGCCACAACTACCTGAACGTCAACCCGCGCACAGCGCTAGCCGCTGGAATTGCCGATGGCGGCTGGGCCTGGGTGGAAAGCCAATGGGGCAAGGTACGCTGCATGGTGCGCCACAGCGAAGCGGTGGAGCCCGGTACGGTGTGGACCTGGAACGCGATTGGCAAAGCCGACGGCGCCTGGCAGTTGGCACCGGGTTCCGACGAAGCGCGCAAAGGCTTTTTGCTCAACCACTTGATTTCCGAAGAGTTGCCACTGCGCGGCACACCCAGCGGGACGGTGAGCAACTCCGACCCCATTACCGGCCAGGCCGGCTGGTACGACGTGCGCGTGCGCATACGCCCAGCCACTGCCGACGAGGCCGGCGAGACTTTCCCACAAATAGCCAGCATGCCCACCGTGCCCGGCGTAGTGGGCACCGCAGCGCAGGTGCTGCGCTATTTCGCAGGAGGAAAGAAATCATGATCCAGTGGCTTAAAGACCTGCTGCAATCGCCATTGACCGAAGGCCACGGCGGCGCGGCGCAAGACATCTCGCCACCGGTGCGGGTGCGTGCGCGCCAGGGCGAGACCCTAGCCAAACAACTGGCTTTGGTGATTGACCTGAACGTGTGCGTGGGCTGCCAGGCCTGCGTCACTTCATGCAAGCAATGGAACACCTCGGGCAGCGCCGGGCCCTTGGCTGATTTGAACGCCTATGGCGCAAACCCCAGCGGGACTTTTTTCAACCGCGTGCAAACCTACGAGGCGGGAGAGTTTCCCGGCACCGAGACGATCCATTTTCCCAAAAGCTGCCTGCATTGCGAAGACCCGCCTTGCGTGCCGGTCTGTCCGACGGGCGCCAGCTATAAGCGCGCAGAAGATGGCATCGTGCTGGTGGACTATGACAAGTGCATAGGCTGCAAATACTGCGCCTGGGCCTGCCCTTATGGCGCGCGCGAGTTGGATGAAGAGCGGCAGGTGATGACCAAGTGCACGCTATGCGTGGATCGCGTGTATGACCCCTTGTTACCCGAGGCGGATCGCCAACCTGCGTGCGTACAGGCCTGCCCTACCAATGCGCGCTTGTTTGGCGACATCAAGGACCCCGAGAGCGTCGTCAGCAAAGCCATCCGCGAACGCGGCGGCTACCAGCTGATGCCAGAGTGGGAGACGCAGGCGGCGAACCACTATTTACCCCGGCGTATCACGGGGGCGTCCACGCCCCCTGCGGCTAAGGAGTAGGCACCATGCATCCGGCATTCTCTATTTTGTTTTTCACCACGCTTGCCGGTGCCGCACAAGGCCTTCTGGTCGCGCTGGCGCTCGCACAGATCGGCGGTGTTTCCATGGACAGCGACTTTATCCTGCAAGCGATTGCGCTGGGCCTGGTGCTTTTGGTGGCTGGTTTGGCGTCTTCTTTTTTGCACCTGGGCCACAAGTTGCGAGCCTGGCGCGCGGTGCTGATGTGGCGAACCTCCTGGATGTCGCGCGAAGTCATTGTGCTGCCTGCCTATATCGGCCTGACAGCCTTGTGGTGGATGGCGCACTATGCCGGCGCAGACGGCGCGCTCACCCAGGCGCTGCCTTGGGCTATCGTCGTTGGCGCACTGGTACTTTGGTATTGCACCGCCATGATTTATGCCTGTCTGCGCTTTATTCAAGAATGGGCGCACTGGAGCACGGTGGCTAATTTCATACTCATCGGATTAGCTTCTGGCGGCGTACTCGCTTGCGCGCTGGCGGCCTCGAGCGGGCAAGCTTCCTTGCTAAGTACGCTGGCTCCGTGGGCCACTGCAGCGACCGTGCTGGCGGCCATAGTGCGTTGGTTCAGCCTGCGCCGCAATAGCAGTTTGCGGCCCGCCTCCACCCTGCAATCAGCAACCGGTATCCAGGCCAAGCGCCTGGTACAAAAATCGATGGGTATGTCCGCTGGTGCCTTCAATACCCGCGAGTTCTTTCACGGGGCTAGCCAGCTGGCCCTGCGCAACGTGCGATGGGCCTTCGTATTGGGCTTGTTCGTGCTGCCCTTGGGCTTGGCATTGTGCGCCCTGAACAGCACCAGCACCTGGCCTTGGGCCTGGGCCGCCTTGATACAAGCTCCAGCGCTGATCGCTGAGCGCTGGGTGTTTTTCGCTCAGGCCAAGCATCCGCAAAATTTGTATTACCAAGTGGTGGGCTAAGCGATATAGGCGCTCCACACAAAGCAAAACGCCAACCCGAAGGTTGGCGTTTTGACTACAGCGCTTAGCTGTTTGATTGGTTGCGCGAGAAGGATTTGAACCTTCGACCTTTGGGTTATGAGCCCAACGAGCTACCAGGCTGCTCCATCGCGCGGTAAGAGTTTGATTATACGCGCTTATGCGACTTCAACGGCGTCGGTGGCAGCAATTTCGGTGCGCTCAACCAATTCGACCAAAGCCATGGGTGCGTTGTCACCGACGCGGAAACCCATTTTCAAAATACGGGTGTAACCGCCGGGACGGGCCTTGAAACGCGGGCCGAGTACGTCGAATAATTTGCTCACGCTGTCACGATCGCGCAGGCGGTCAAAGGCCAAGCGGCGGTTAGCCACTGTGGACTCTTTGGCGAGAGTGATCATGGGCTCGACCACGCGGCGCAATTCTTTGGCCTTGGGTACCGTCGTTTTAATTGCTTCATGCGCGATGAGTGAATTCATCATGTTGCGCAACATGGCCAAGCGATGAGAGCTTGTCCGGTTAAGTTTGCGTAGTCCGTGTCCGTGGCGCATAGTAGATTTCCTTTTTTTGATTCGAAGGCAGCCGTATCAGGTACTGCCCGCAGCGCTGGCCTGTGTAGGCCTGCAGTCAAGCGAGTTAACGCTTGTCCAGTGTGGCTGGTGGCCAGGCTTCGAGCTTCATACCCAAAGTCAAACCACGCGAAGCCAGAACTTCTTTGATCTCATTGAGTGACTTACGACCCAGGTTAGGCGTCTTGAGCAACTCGTTTTCGGTACGCTGAATCAGGTCACCGATGTAGTAAATATTTTCCGCTTTGAGGCAGTTAGCCGAACGCACCGTGAGTTCAAGCTCGTCTACCGGACGCAGCAGAATCGGGTCAAACTTGGCCTCGCGTCCGGCATTCGGGGTACCGAATCCGGGCAACTCATTGCCTTCAAGTTGGGCAAATACGGCCAGTTGCTCGACCAGGATACGGGCGGAAGAACGCACTGCGTCTTCAGCGCTGACCGCGCCATTGGTCTCGATATCAACCACCAGTTTGTCCAAATCGGTACGCTGCTCAACACGGGCGCTTTCCACCACATAGCTCACGCGCTTGACGGGCGAGAACGAGGCATCCAGGATCATACGGCCTATAGATTTTGTGGGTTCATCGCCATGGCGACGTACAGAGCCGGGAACATAGCCGCGGCCTTTTTCCACCTTGATCTGCATGTCCAGCTTACCGCCGGTCGACAGATGCGCGATGATGTGGTCGGGGTTAATGATCTCTACATCGTGCGGGGTTTGGATGTCCGATGCAAGCACCACACCCTCGACATCTTTGCGCAAGCTTAAGGTCACTTCATAGCGGTTGTGCAATTTAAACACCACGCCTTTGAGGTTCAAGAGGATGTTGACAACATCTTCCTGAATGCCGTCTATGGACGAGTATTCGTGCAAGACCCCGGCAATAGTGACCTCGGTCGCTGCATAGCCAGGCATAGAAGACAACAGCACACGGCGCAAGGCATTGCCCAGAGTATGGCCATAACCACGCTCAAAAGGCTCCAAGGCAACCTTGGCACGGTTCAGGCTGACTTGTTCAACGGTGATCGACTTGGGTTTCAACAAACTATTCTGCATTTCCACTTCCTCTCAATACCCCTGACTCGTTACATCAGTAAGGCTGGTGAAGCACCTACATAGCAGCGGATGCCACATAGGGACGAATTTAACAATAAACCTGATTAACGCGAATACAACTCAACAATGAGTGATTCGTTGATATCGGCACCGAACATGTCGCGGTCCGGAACGTTCTTGAAAACGCCCTCCGCCTTCTCGGCATTGACATCCACCCAGGAGGGGATGCCCACTTGTTGGGCGAGCTGAAGCGCTTCGACCACACGATTTTGCTTCTTAGATTTTTCACGCACGGCGAGCGCATCACCGGCCTTGACCATGTAAGAAGGAATGTTCACCGGCTGGCCATTGACGGTAACCGCTTTGTGCGACACCAACTGACGTGCTTCAGCGCGGGTAGATCCAAAGCCCATGCGGTACACCACATTGTCCAGACGCGATTCGAGCAAGGACAACAGATTAGCACCCGTGTTGCCTTTACGGCGATCAGCCTCTTCAAAATAGCGGCGGAACTGACGCTCCAGCACACCATACATACGTTTGACTTTTTGCTTCTCGCGAAGCTGCAAACCGTAGTCCGACGTACGCGCACCGGAAGTGCGGCCATGCTGACCAGGCTTGGAATCGAATTTGGCCTTGTCACCAATCGCGCGGCGAGCGCTCTTGAGAAACAAGTCCGTGCCTTCACGGCGTGAGAGTTTGGCCTTGGGGCCTAGATAGCGTGCCACTTGAACTTCCTTTTTATGTCATCTGCCGCAATTGCTTACGGGAGCTGCCGGCCGGGGCTGACAGCGGTGGGCTTTGTTGAAAATTAGATACGGCGGCGTTTCTGGGGACGGCAACCGTTGTGGGGTACCGGCGTCACATCCGCAATCATGTTGATGCGAATGCCTAACGCTGCCAAAGCGCGGACCGACGACTCGCGACCGGGGCCGGGGCCCTTGATCTCGACGTCGAGGTTCTTGATACCTTGCTCCAAAGCAGCCCGGCCGGCCACTTCGGAGGCCACCTGGGCAGCAAAAGGCGTCGATTTGCGCGAACCTTTAAAGCCCTGGCCACCGGACGAAGCCCAAGACAAGGCATTGCCTTGGCGGTCGGTGATGGTAATGATGGTGTTGTTGAACGAGGCGTGCACATGTGCGATGCCATCGGCAACGTTCTTGCGAACCTTTTTGCGCACGCGTTGTGCAGCGCTATTGGTGGGAGCTTTTGCCATAGTGATCTCTTAGTGCGTCTTATTTTTTCAGGGATGCAGCAGCTTTGCGCGGACCCTTGCGGGTACGGGCATTGGTGCGTGTGCGCTGTCCACGCATCGGCAAACCACGGCGATGGCGAAAGCCGCGGTAGCAACCGATGTCCATCAAACGCTTGATGTTCATCGTGGTCTCGCGCCGCAAATCGCCTTCGATGGTGAACTGGCCAATCGCATCGCGAATTTTTTCCAGGTCACCGTCGGTGAGGTCTTTGATTTTCTTGGAATATGCAATGCCGCAGGCTTCGCAAATTTTGCGAGCGCGTGGGCGTCCAATGCCGAAAATGGAGGTCAGTCCGATTTCCGCATGCTTGTGCGGCGGAATATTGATACCAGCGATACGTGC